>JAHEIK010000057.1:3801-13837 GCA_024639415.1 Planctomycetota bacterium | reverse complement strand
GGCACGAGCTGCTACGACGTGCGCGCGGGGACGTGGGCGCTCTACGACCACGAGAACTCGATCATGCACGAGCCCTGGTGCTACGCGGCGGCGCTCGGGCCGGGGCGCACCTGGATCGGCCTGTGGGGCGGCGGCATCGTCGAGCGCGACACGGCGACGGGCC
Organism: Planctomycetota bacterium; assembly: GCA_024639415.1. Lineage (GTDB taxonomy): Bacteria > Planctomycetota > PLA2 > PLA2 > JAEUHO01 > JAHEIK01. The sequence continues at coordinate 13,674 of JAHEIK010000057.1, read as the reverse complement.
GCTGGCGCGCGTACCGCGACCCCGACGGCGAGATGGAGATCGACCTGATGCGGGACGACGGCCCCATCCACGAGGTCTCGTCCTTCATCGCCTACGACGAGGGCGTGCTCTGGCAGGCCACGTACTTCGGCCTCGCACGCTACGACGGCAGCCGCTGGCGCAGCTACCTGAAGAAGGACACGGGGCTGCCCGCGGACTTCATCAACCACGTCAGCGCACGCGGCCACACGGCCTGGCTCTCCACGGACGAGGGCTTCGGCGTGTTCGACGGCACGACGTGCATCACGTACCGGCGCCGCGAGGACGGCGGCTGCGACGTGATCACCACCAGCGACGGCGTGGAGGTCGAGCGGCGCAAGCTGCCGACCGCGCCGGCGCACAACTACATTCTCTGGGCCCACGCGGGCCCCAGCGACGTCTGGCTCGCCACGGGCAAGGGCCTGACGCACGGCATCGCACGCGCGCCCGAGAAGCGCCGCGCGGTGGACACCCACGAAAGGAAGAAGTGATGAACATGCCGGCAGCAACCCGCGTCATCGGCAAGGTCGACGACGCGTTCACCAAGTGGGAACGCGAGATCATGCGCGACTTCGGGTTCCTGGATGATGACGGCAACATCCTCGCGCGCACGCGCGTCGAGCCGCAGGTGCCGCGCAAGCAGGTCACGAGCCTGGACGCGCTCAACGAGGCGTACGACTACGAGCTGCCGTCGTCGTTCAGCCGCGGCTTGTCCGTCAACTGGAAGGTCGGCCAGCGCATCCTGTGGATCTCGGGGACGGCCAGTCTCGACGACGCGGGCGTATCCATCTACCCGCGCGACTTCCGGGCGCAGCTCTGGCGCACGTTCTGGAACCTGACGCGGCTGATCGAGTCCGAGGGCGGCACGTGGCACGACCTCGTGCGCACCAGCTGCTACCTGCGTGACATCGACCGGGACTACGACGAGTTCAACAAGGTCCGCACGCTCTTCTTCCAGTGCATGGACATCGACCCCGTGCCCGCCTCGACCGGCATCCAGGCCAAGCTCTGCCGGCCGGAGCTGCTCGTAGAGATCGAGGCGATCGTCATGCTGAACGACGCGGACAAGGACGCATGAGCAGGCCGCCGACCCGTTCCGCCCGCTTCGCGGTGTGGACCGTGCTCACCTTGCTTCTGGTGGGCGCGGCCGGGTCGGTGCTGCTTGCGGGCGACGAGGACGACGAGAAGAAGGGCGGCGGCTACGGCAACACGCCGAGCGAGCTCGAGCCGTTCCGCGGCATGGGCGAGCCGTACCACCGCTACTTCACCGAGTCGCCGGTCTTCCGCGGTCCCGGTGGTGACGATCCGGAGCCCGAGGGGCTGACGGAGGCGCGCATCGGCGTGCTCCTGCCCTACGAGGGGCCGGACGTGGGCCTGGGCAAGAACATGCTGCACGGCATCACGCTGGCCATCGAGGAGGCCAACGCCGCCGGCGGCCTGCGGCAGGGCCTGCCCTTCCGCATGCTCGTGCGCGACGAGGCCGAGGCCTGGGGCGCGGCCGCCAACGCCGCGGTCGAGCTCGTCACCGAGAAGGGCGTCTGGGCGCTGGTGGGGGCGCTCGGGGACGAGAACTCGCACGTCCTCACGCGCGTGCTGCTCAAGCTCGAAGTCCCGATGATCAACACGGCGGGCCCCGACCCGACGCTCACCGAGCACATGATCCCGTGGCTCGTGCGCATGCGGCCGGACGACCGCCAGACGGGCTACGTGCTGGCCAAGCGCATCTTCCAGACGGACAAGCGCAGGCGCGTGGCCGTGCTGCGCGCCAACAACCGCTACGCGCGCATGGGCATCAAGGAGTTCGTCGACGCCGCCCGGCGGCTGCACAAGCCGATCGCGGTCGAGATGCGCTACGAGCCCACCACCAGCGACTGGAGCGCGCAGATCGAGCGCCTGAAGGCGGCCAAGCCCGACGCCCTCGTGCTGTGGGGCCGCGGCGGTCCGTCGGGCCGTGCGCTCAAGGCCGTGCGCGAGGCGGGGCTGGACGTGCCGGTCTACGGCCCCGACCGCCTCGCCAATCCGGCGTTCCTCGCCGCCGCGGGCAAGGCGTCGGAAGGCGTGGTGTTCACCTACCCCTTCAGCCCGAGCCGCGCGGGCGAGGCGTGGCAGGCCTTCACGAAGCGCTTCCAGGCGCGCTTCGGTCGTGTGCCCGACGCCTTCGCGGCCTACGCATACGACGGCACGCGCAAGCTCGTGGCGGCCATGCGCCAGGCGGGCCTCAACCGGGTGCGCATCCGGGAGGCGCTGTACGCCGACAGGACGTTCGGCGGCGTCACGGGCCCCATTCGCTTCGACCCCACCTTCAACAACGTATCGGAGATCGTTCTCGGCCATGTCTCGAACGGCGCGCTTCGCATCGATTAGCCTCTGCCTCCTGCTGGTGGCGACGGCCGCGGCCGCGCCCGAGAGGAGCGCTCCGGCCACGCCGGTGATCGCCTACATGCCCGGCGGCGACGCCGCGGTGGACGGCGCGATCCTGGACGGCCTGCGGGGTGCCCTGGCCGGGCACGACGTGCGCCTGATCGTGGGGGTGGCGTCCAGCCAGTGGTCCAACGCGGCGCCGGAGACGGTGCGCCTGGCGCTGGACGAGGGTGCGCGGGTGCTCATCACGCCGCCGGACCGGCGGGTGGCGCACCTCATGGCACAGGTGGCTACGCGGACGCGCATCCAGGTGGTGTCGACGTCGGCCGCGCCGACCGTGGGGGCGACGGGCAGCACGTGGGTCGTGAGTGTGTACGACGAGTCGCTGCACGAGGACTGGGCGGCGTTGGGGGCGCGGGCTGGCGCGAAGGCGCTGGCGTATCTGCCGAGGCGCTGAAAGCGCCTCGGCCCCGTTACCGTTTCCGTCTCCGTACCCGTTCCCGACGTGGCCCCATCCCGTTCCCGTAGCTCGGATCCCTGAAGAGGAAGTCCGGGAGACGGGCACGGGCTACGGGTACGCCGGGAACGGTAACGGGTACGGAGACGGGAACGGGGGGATACGGGCGCGCTGTCGCGCTCCCGTATCCCATGCGCGACCAGCGTCGTTCCCGCTCCGCAACGGCCCCACGCCCGTCGTCGAGGGACCTGCGTGACCTTCCGCAGAACGGCCCCAGAGCGTCATCCTGGCGCTACGCATCCAACGGGTACACGGCTTGCCATGCGGAGGGGTACAGGGAGGTCACGATGCCGCGCCGAACGAAGCTTCTCTCCGCCACGGTCTGGATGCTCACAGCTCTCGTCTGGGTCTCGGTGCTCATCATCTGGCCTCTCGTCGCGTTCGGCGAAGACGCGCCCCCGCCCGCCGCGCCGCCGCCTGCCGCCGCGCCGCCGCCTGCCGAGCAACCGGTGGAGGCGCCTGTCGAGACGCCCATCGAGGAGGTCGCGGACCTGCCCGAGGTGGTCGTCACGGCCACACGCGTCCTGACGCCGGAGCGCATCGTGCCGCGCGCCATGACCGTCGTGAACGAGAAGCGCATCCTCGAGCGCAACGTGACGAGCGCGCTCGACTCCCTCGACGACCAGATCGGTGTCTGGATCGAGAAGCGCACGATGCACACGTCGGATCCCGTGATCCGCGGTCTGTCGGGCACCAACATCCTCTCGCTGGTGGACGGCAACACGCTGTCGACCTTCTGGGGTGAGGGCGGATTCGCGGGCGACGACATGTACGGGAAGATCGACCCGGACATGATCGAGCGCATCGAGGTCGTGCGCGGGCCGTCGTCCGTGCTCTACGGCTCGAACGCCCTCGGCGGTGTCATCAACTTCATCACGAAGGCCTCGCCGTTCGACTACACGCGCTGCGGGACCCGGCTCGGCGGCCGCACACGCGTCGTCGGGATGTCGAACCCGGAGTATGTACGCCTGCATCAGGAGGTGTACGGTGCGAGCCAGACCATGCGCTGGTTGGTCGGCGGTACGTACTACGACTCGGGCAACGTCACGGACGGCAGCGGGCAGGAACAGGACCCGACGGGTGGCCACGGCTACTACGGCAACGCGCGTCTTGCGTGGCAGGCCGCGCCGCGCATCGTGTTCGACCTGAGCGTCCAGCACACGCACATCCCGGAGGGGTACAAGTACTACCGCCCGACGCAGGAGAACGAGAACCAGCGCACGGCGATCGCGGCCAAGGTCGACTTCGATCTCTCCGGCCAGACCGCATGGGCGGATCACCTGCGCCTCTCGCTCTACTACCAGGACAAGGAAGACCAGCGGCGTTGGTACGACGCAGCGGGCGTCCTCACGCGCGAGGGCGTGGCGAAGTGGAAGACCTTCCAGGCGGGCCTGCAGGCCCGCCGCGACCTGTCCTGCCACGAGATCACGTACGGCGTCTCCTACGAGACGACCGACGGCGAGAGTGCGGACGACGAGCAGTTCACCGTCACGCCGGTGGGCGGGACGCCTGCCAAGGCTTCGCCCGACTCGACCTGGTCCTCGCTTGGGATCTACGTGCAGGACCGCTGGAAGGCCTCGCGCTGGCTGACCCTGACCGGCTCGGCGCGCGTGGACTTCCTGCGCTTCGAGACCGAGGTCGACGCCCTCTACAACCCGCCCGGCGGCAATGCGCTGCTGGACCAGTTCACCGACACCGAGACGGCCTTCGTCGGCGGCCTGCAGGCGAACGTCCATGTGACCAAGTGCACCGACGTCTTCGGCGGCTGGACGCGGGGGTTCCGCCAGTTCGCGCCGCGCTTCGGCGTCTCGCAGACGGGCTTCGGCGTGATCGTGCCCTCGCAGCTGCTCACGCCCGTGACGGCGGATCAGTTCGAGGTCGGCGTCAAGCACCGCGGCGAGTGGTTCCGCGCGGATGCGGTCGGCTACTACACGAAGTTCCGCAACTTCCAGAACATCGTGCGCGGCAGCTTCATGGGGTCGGACTGGTTCGACTTCGACGGTGACACCGTGCGCGATGCCGACGAAGACGTCTACGTCACGACGGGCAACGGCGAGGCGTACGTCTACGGCGTCGAGCTGCAGGCGTCGCTGAACCTCGCGGCGATCTCCTGCCGCACGTTCGGCGAGTCGTGGACGGTCGGTGGCGGCTTTGCCTACAACTACGGCCAGGACGAGACGAACGACATCCCGATCCGCCACACGCACCCCTCGTGGGGCAAGGCCTCGATCCGCTGGGAGCCGCTGCGCGCGAAGATGCAGCCGTGGGCCGAGTTCTCGGCGCAGTTCGTGAACGAGTACCGCAGGATTCCGCCGAGCCGCTTGAGCGGCGACGTCGGCTACTTCGAGGATCCCCAGGACTCCGCGAGCGGCAAGCGCCGCACGTGGGGCCTGCCGGGCTACAGCGTGTTCGACTTCCGTGCGGGCTTCAAGCCGAAGGACAACGTGACGCTGGTCTTCGGCGTGGACAACATCTTCGACAGGCTCTACCGGGCGGCGCACGCACGCATGGACGCGCCGGGCCGCAGCTTCTACGCGAGCTTGGAAATCGAGCTGTAGTCAAGGCGCCGCCGGCGCCTTGACTCCCGTTCCCGTCACCGTTCCCGTTTCCGTTCCCGGCGTGCCCGTGACCCGTGCCCGTCCCCCGTTCTTCTCTTCCTCTCCTTCTCCCTCCTCCTGATCACGAAGGACGAAAACGGGCACGCGTCGCGGGCACGCACGCCGGCTCGCGTGCGTAGACGTGACGCAGATCCCGTAGGGGCCTTGGGAGGCCGCCGCGCAGCGGCGGCCGAGTCTTGGCCCGTCCCGTCCGCCCTCGTGCTGAGGTCCCGCGGACGCTCAGGGACCCCGGCCCTTCGGATGCCCTCGCACTAATCCGTTCACGCTCACCGCCCTGCGCCCCTGCTACCCTTCGCGGCTCGAAACGAGGAGAGCCGATGCGACTCTGGATGATGGCGATCGCGCTTGCCGCCCTGCTCGCGGCCGGCGCACCAACTGCTGCTGCGCGCGGCGGCGAGAGGCCCCCGAGCCCCGTCGTCCTGGGCGACGTGGTCGAGCGTGAGATCAAGCAGGGGCGCTCCTTTGTGGGGACGGTCGAGCCGGCCCGGCGCGGCGAGGTCGACGTGCAGGCCAGCGGCTTCGTCGAGACGCTCGACGTGGAGGAGGGCGATTCCGTCGACGTGGGCGACACGATCGCCACCCTGCGCACGACCACGCTCGAGATCCGCCTGACCGCCGCTCGCGCCCAGCTCAAGCTCCGCGAGCAGGCGCTGCTCGAGCTGCAGAACGGCAGTCGCGAGGAGGACAAGGACCGCGCCCGCGCGCTCGTGCGCGAAGCGCAGGCCGAGGAGAAGACCGCCCAGTGGAAGCTCCAGGCCGTCCTCAAGCTGCGCAAGGACGAGAACGTCAGCGAGGAGGCGCTGCAGGACGCCCAGCGGGCGGTCGCCACGACCGCGGCGCGCCGTGAGGCCCTGCAGGCGGCGCTCGACCTTGTCGAGGCGGGCCCGCGCCCCGAGCGCATCGCCCAGGCCGAGGCCGGCGTCGCCGTGCAGGCGGCCGAGGTCGCGCGCCTCGAGGACGAGAAGCTGCGTCACACGATCACGGCGCCCTTCAAGGGCTTCGTCGTGAAGAAGCACACCGAGGTCGGCGCCTGGCTGAACACCGGCGAGATCGTCGTCGAGATGGTCGCGCTGGACGAGGTCGACGTCGTCGTGCCCGTGCTCGAGGACGCCGTGGCGCACCTCTCACGCGGCATGCAGGTCCGCGTCGCGATCGACGCGCTGTCTGAGCCGAGCGTCACGGGGACGATCTTCCGCATCGTGCCCGTCGCGGATCGGCGCTCGCGCACGATTCCCGTCAAGGTGCGCATCAAGAACGTCATGCAGGGCAAGGACGTGCGGATCAAGGCCGGCATGTTCGCCCGCGCCTGGCTCGCCGTCGGCAAGCCGCGTAAGGCCATCCTCGCGCCGAAGGACGCCATCGTGCTGGGCGGCCGCAGCCCGGTCGTCTACGTCTACGACGCGGACAAGCAGATGGCCGCGCCCGTGCCCGTCGAGCTCGGCGTTGCGGTGGATGACCTCATCGAGATCACGGGTCCCGTGCAGGCCGGAGCCAAGGTCGTGGTACGCGGCAACGAGCGCATCTTCCCGGGCACCAAGGTCCGGCCGGTCGAGAAGCGATGAACCTCGTCAGCGCCTTCGTTCGCAACCCCGTCAAGGTGACGGTGGGGGTCCTGCTCCTCGCACTCTTCGGAGCCATTGCGCTCGGGCGCATGCCGATGCAGCTCGTGCCCGAGGTCGAGACGCCGACGATCACCATCGAGACCTCCTGGCCCGGCGCGAGCCCCCAGGAGGTCGAGCGCGAGATCGTCCAGGAGCAGGAGGAGCAGCTCAAGGGCGTCGAGGGCGTCGTGAAGATGTCCGCTGAGTGCCAGGATTCCTCCGGCAAGATCGTGCTCGAGTTCGGCGTTGGCGAGGACATGTCGGCTGCGCTGCTGCGCGTGAACACGCGGCTCTCCCAGGTCCGGGAGTACCCGGAGAGCGCCAACGAGCCCGTCATCTCCACGGCCAACTCGAGCGACCAGCCGATCGCTTGGTTCATCCTGCGCCCGCGGCTGCCGGACCAGCAGGACATCGCGGCCTTCGCCGCCAAGCATCCCGAGCTGGCCAAGGTGCTCGTGCCCGTCCAGCGCGCCACGACGACGGGCCAGCTGCATCAGCGCCTCAAGAACCTGGCACAGGAGCACGCGGCGATCGCAGAACTGCTGCCGCCGGCCATCGACATGACGAAGCTCCGCCGCTACGCGGAGGACGTCGTCGAGTCGAGCTTCGAGCGCGTGAAGGGCGTCAGCAACAGCAGCGTGCTTGGTGGGCGCGAAGACGAGATGCAGGTCATCATCGACCCGCAGCGCCTCGCTGCCCGCGGCGTGACCATCCAGGACGTGCGCCTGGCGCTCAGGAGTCGCAACCGCGACACCTCCGGCGGCGACTTCTGGGAAGGCAAGCGCCGCTACGTCGTGCGCACGCTGGGCCAGTTCAAGTCCGAGGACGAGATCCGCTCCGTCATCGTCAAGGAGGAGAACGGCGCGCGCATCCACGTGCGCGACGTGGCCGACGTGCGCCTCGGCTTCAAGAAGGCCGACGGCGTCGTGCGCAACATGGGCACGACGGTCATCGCCATCAACGTGGTTCGCGACCGCGGCGCCAACGTGCTCTCCGTCATGGACGGGCTCTACGAGGTGCGCGCCAAGCTCAACGAGGGCGAGCTGAAGCGCCGCGGCCTGCAGCTCGACCAGGTCTACGACGAGACCGAGTACATCCACTCGGCCGTCGGTCTCCTGCAGGACAACATCGGCCTCGCGGGCATCCTCACCGTGCTCGTGCTGCTGGTCTTCCTGCGCAGTGCGCGCAGCACGCTGGTCATCGCGCTGGCCATCCCGACAAGCATCATTGGCACGTTCCTCCTGCTGAACCTGATGGGGCGCTCGCTCAACGTGGTGAGCCTGGCGGGCCTTGCGTTCGCCGTGGGCATGCTCGTGGACAACGCGGTGGTCGTGTTGGAGAACATCTTCCGCCACTACCAGGAGGGAGCCCGCCGGTTCGAAGCCGCAGTGAAGGGCACGCAGGAGGTGTGGGGTGCCGTCGTCGCGTCGACCCTCACGACCCTAGCCGTGTTTCTGCCGATCCTCTTCGTCGAGGAGCAGGCTGGGCAGCTCTTCCGCGACATCGCACTCGCCATCAGCTGCGCGGTGGGCCTCTCGCTGATCATCTCCGTGACACTCATCCCGATGATGTCCGCACGCATCCTGTCCAAGCGCGAGGGCACGGAGCGCGCAGAGAAGGCCAGACGCCACCCGCTCAACGTGCTCTTCAAGCCGTTCGACCTGCTGGCGCAGGGCTTCGTCGGCGGCGTGCTCGGCATCCACCGCTTTCTGCAAGGGGGCGTGCTGCGACAGCTGGGCCTCGTGGTGTTGCTCGTCGTCGGCGCGTGGCAGCTCGCCATGTGGCTGTTCCCGAAGGTCGAGTACCTGCCGCAGGGCAACCGCAACCTCGTGTTCGGCATCGTCCTGCCGCCGCCGGGCTACAACCTCGACGAGCTCGTCGCGATGGGCGAGAAGTTCGAGAAGCAGCTCGCGCCCTACTGGGAGGTCGAGCCGGGTACACCCGAAGCAGAGAAGCTCGGCTTCACGCCCATCAAGCACTTCTTCTTCGTGGCACGCGGGCGCTCCGTGTTCATCGGCATGCGCGCACATGATCCGCTCGCGGCGGCCAAGCTGAAGCCGCTGATCTGGAGCGTTTCGGGGCAACTACCCGGCACGTTCGTCATCGCCAACCAGTCGAGCCTCTTCGAGCGCGGCCTCACCGGCGGCCGCTCGATCGACATCGAGATCTCCGGCCCGGACCTCAAGAAGCTCGTGCAGATCGGCGGCATGACGCTCGGCATGGTGAAGTCCGAGGGTGTGCTGCCGACCGCGCAGGCGCGTCCCGTGCCGAGCCTCGACCTCTCCAACCCCGAGGTGCACATCGTCCCGCGCTGGTCGCGTGCGGCGGACCTCGGCGTTGCCGCCGACGATCTGGGCTACACGGTCGACAGCCTGGTCGACGGGGCGTACGTCGGGGACTACTTCCTCGGCGGCGAGAAGATCGACCTCACGCTCGTGGGGCTCGAGAAGTTCGCCCAGCGTCTGCAGGATCTCGAGGATCTGCCCGTGGCGACGCCGACGGGCAACCTCGTGCCGCTGCGTGCGGTCGCGGACATCTCGCTCTCGAGCGGGCCGGAGCAGATCAACCGGCGCGAGCGCGAGCGTGCGATCACGGTGCTCGTCCAGCCCGACGACACGGTGGCGCTCGAGGACGCGATCGATCGCATCCGCAAGAAGGTGGTCGCACCGCTGGAGGCCCAGGGGCTGATCGGTGGCGAGTACCGCATCAACCTTGCAGGCACGGCGGACAAGCTCGAGGCGACGTGGGCGGCGCTGTC
>JAHEIK010000057.1:0-3791 GCA_024639415.1 Planctomycetota bacterium | reverse complement strand
TGCTGGCCGTGCTGATCACGTACCTGCTGATGGCGGCGCTCTTCGAGTCGTGGCTCTACCCGTTCGTGATCATCCTGAGCGTGCCGCTCGGTGCCGCCGGCGGCATCGCGGGCTTGTGGGTGCTGAACCGCTGGGTGCTGCAGCCGCTCGACGTGTTGACGATGATCGGCTTCGTGATCCTGATCGGCATCGTGGTGAACAACGCGATCCTGATCGTGCACCAATCTCTCGTGCACATCCGTGAAGAGGGCGAGGACGTCAACGAGGCGGTGCTGCGCAGCATCCGCTCACGCATGCGTCCGATCTTCATGACGATGACGACCACCGTGTGCAGCCTGCTGCCGATGGTGTTGCGTCCGGGGGCGGGCAGCGAACTCTACCGCGGCCTGGGCTCGGTCCTGGTGGGGGGGCTGGTCGTCTCGACGATCTTCACGCTCTTGCTGGTGCCGACCCTCTTCCGGATCACCCTGGCGGCGCGCAGCCGCCTGGCGCGTCTGCTGAGGCTTGGATAACGGCGGAATCGGGCACGGGGACGGGCACGGGCCACGCCGGGAACGGAAACGGTGACGGGAACGGGACGGGCGCCCGCTGTCGCGGTAGGCTCCCCCCATGACAGAACACATTCCGAACCTCGCCGTATTCGTCGACTACGACAATGTCGCGATCGGCGCGAAGGATGCACGCTACGGAAACTTCGACGTGCATCTCATCCTCGAGCGCCTGCTCGAGAAGGGCAACATCATCACCAAGAAGGCCTATGCCGACTGGGCGCGCTTCGACTCTGCGAAGAAGCCCATGCATGAGGCGGCCTTCGAGCTGATCGAGATCCCCAAGACTTCCTACTCCGGGAAGAACTCCGCGGACATCCGGCTCGTCGTCGACGCGCTGGATCTCTGCTACACGAAGAGCCACGTCGACATGGTCGCGATCGTCTCGGGCGACAGCGACTTCTCACCGCTCGTGAGCAAGCTGCGCGAGAACGGCAAGAACGTCGTCGGCGTGGGCGTCAAGAGCTCCACGAGCGGCCTGTTGGTCGAGAACTGCGACGAGTTCATCTATTACGACGACCTCGTCCGTGCGAAGCGCAAGCCGCGCAAGGCGGCTTCCAAGCCGCGTGCCAGGGGTGCGAAGGGCGCGAAGGAAGCGCCCGAGGCCAGCAAGAGCAAGGCCGACCGCCAGCAGGAGGTGCTGGACCTGATCCTGGAGACGGTCGAGGCCTTGTTCCGCGACCGGGACGACACGATCTGGGGCTCGCACGTCAAGCAGGTGATCAAGCGCAAGCAGCCGCACTTCAGCGAGTCGTTCTACGGCTTCCGCAGCTTCAACGATCTGTTGGAGACGGCGCGCGACAAGGGCCTGCTGGTGATCGAGAAGGACCAGCGCTCGGGCGGCTACCGCATCATCGAGTTCGGCCCGAACGCTGAAGCTTGACGCTTCAGCGTTCCCCGTGAACGTGAACGTTTGCGTTCCCGTCACCGACGTGCCCGCAGCCCGTTTCCCGTCCCCGTGACCCGGTCCGCTCCGCACGAGGGCGGCAATGTATGCCGCCCCTACCCGCCAACGGGCGGGCGTGTAGGGGCGGGTTGCATACCCGCCCTCTTCTCGTTCCGGTGTCGTCGGATGGGCGGCAATGTATGCCGCCCCTACCCGCCAACGGGCGAGCGTGTAGGGGCGGGTTACATACCCGCCCTCTTCTCGCCCGCCCTCCGAATCACTCCGGCGGCGGTTCCGCGGCACACGACGGCGGCGGCTCGGCCGCACAACACCCGCCACCTTCCAACGCTGCACCCGGATCGCCACCCTCGGTGGCTCCTCCGGCCTGCGCGTAGGCCACGATGCCGCCTTCGATGACGCTGATGCCGCCGATGCCCTGCTGGGTCAGCGCGGAGGCCACCATCGCGGCGCGCTGACCGAGGCGGCAGAGGATCAGCCGCGGCGCGGGCGTCATGCGCACCTCGTCGGCGCGCTCCAGGATGTCGTCCATGACGATGTGTCGGGCGCCGGCGATGTGCGCGCCTTGCAGTTCCTCCAGCGTGCGCACGTCGATGATCGTGCCTGCGCCGCCGTTCGCGACGACCTCCATCGTCTCCTGGGCGCTGATGAACTGCGGCACCGGCTGACCATCGACATTGAAGCGCAGGAGCGCGGCCATGTTCGCCGGCTCCGGCGGCTTGGTGGCCGTCAGGCTCGAGACGAACTGGTCGCGGTCGGTGATCTTCAGCCAGGCGTTGTCCTTGCGCTCCTCGCCGATGGTGCTGTGCACGCGGCCCTTGTAGTCGTGGCCCGGATAGACGATCGCCTCGTCGGGCTGGGCGAGCACCACGTCGTGGAGGCTGTCGAACAGCTCGCCGGCATCGCCGCCGATGAAGTCGGCGCGGGCGACGCCGCCGATGAGGAGCGAGTCGCCGGTGAACACGGCACCGTCGCTGACCAGCACCATGTGGTCGGGCGTGTGGCCGGGCGCATGACGGACGGTGACCTTCTGGTCGCCGAGCGGCAGCGGCGCGGTGTCGTCGGGCATGTACGTGACGCCGACGTGCTTGGACCTGGCGTGCGCCACGCGCGTGGCCCCGGCGTGGCCGGCCAGCACGGCGGACGCCGAGGGGTGATCCGCGTGCGTGTGCGAGTCGACGATCCACTTGAGGTCCAGCTCGTGGGACTCGAGCAGCATGGCGGCTTCGGTGGCGTGATCGAGGTGGGCGTCGAGCAGCAGGGCTTCCTTGGAGGCCGGATCGACGACGAGGTAGCCGCGGCAGCCTTGGGGGTGGAGCAGCGGCATCACCTGCAGGGAGCCGACGGCTTGGATCTCGATGGTCATGGGGGCCTCCTGAGCGGACGCCGAGTCTAGCGCGTGGGGTGCGCCGGGGAGGAGTCCATGCCGTGTGGAGAGTGGCAGGGGTTGGTCTGCTGGCTCTCTGCGGGAGCTGGTGAGCACGCGCAGCGGGCGGCTGGGTCCTGCCAGGGCGCTGTCCCTGGGGCTGCGTCTCTTCACGCACCAGGGCACTCGGGGGCCTGCCCCGTCCGTGAGACGTGGGGATTCACGGCGGCCCAGCACGGCCGGAAGCCGACAGCCTCTTGAAATCCCCTGCCTCTGGAGGTCAAACGGGGTACCTGATCGTGCCCTGATGCGATCGGATGGGAGGCGACATGGGTGGTGGCGGTTCTGACCTGGGCAAGTTCCTGCTGCGTCTGGCGGTGGGCGGTCTGATGATTGGGCACGGGATCAACAAGATCTCGAACGGGATCGAAGGCATCGAGGGCATGCTCGACGCCAAGGGGCTGCCGACGTTCATTGCCTACGGCGTGTACGTGGGTGAGATCCTGGCGCCGGCGCTGCTGCTTGTCGGCTTGAAGACGCGCCTGGCGGCGTTGGTCTTGGCGGGCAACATGGTGGCGGCGGTCTACCTGGCGCACATGGACGATCTGTTCAAGCTGAACGACTACAGCGGTGCCCCGGTCCTCGAGCTGCAGCTCTTCTACTTCCTGGGCGCGTTGGCAATCATGCTGATTGGCCCGGGCCGCATGTCGATCGACGAGCGCAAGGGCGGCGGCGTGCCCGGCTAGGCGAAGCTGCCCGCCATGAGCCGATCCGTTTCGCTGGATGCGCTCGTCGACGAGGTGTGCGGGGTCATGTCCGACATGGTCGTGCTCGTCCATACGCGTACGGGAGAGGTCGCGTCACTCAGTTGGGACTGGGAACTGGAGCCCGAAGAGCGAGAGCGATTCGAGGACGACGCGTGGTGCGAGGTGCCCTGTCCGGATGGGGACTCGGACGGGCGGATCATGTGGGC
>JAHEIK010000377.1 GCA_024639415.1 Planctomycetota bacterium | reverse complement strand
GGACTCCGTGCAAGTCGAGGCGGACGTCGAGCTCGGCGGGACGGACCAGACGTTCAACCTCGCGGTCGGCCGGCGCCTGATGGAGCAGGAGGGCCTGGAGCCGCAGTGCTCCCTGATCAGCCCGCTGCTCGAGGGCACGGACGGCCACGAGAAGATGAGCAAGTCGCTGAACAACGCGATCGGCTTGACCGACGATCCGAAGGATCAGTTCGGCATGGCCATGCGCGTCAGCGACGAGCTGATGCCCAAGTTCATGGCGCTTGCTACGGACCTCTCGGACGAGCGCATCGCCGAGCTGCTTGCGGGCCCGCCGATGGAGGCGAAGAAGGCGCTCGCTGCCGGCGTCGTCGAGCGCTATCACGCAGCCGGCGAGGGAGCGCGCCAGCGTGAGGAGTTCGAGCGCATCTTCAGTCGCCGCGAGACCCCCACGGACCTGCCCGAAGTCAGCCTGCCGGAGCCCGGCGAGGACGGTCTGCACTGGATCGTCGACCTGCTGAAGGTCTGTGGCTTCGCCAAGAGCACGGGCGATGCGCGTCGCTTCGTGGAGCAGGGCGGCGTGAAGCTGGACGAGAGCGCCGTGCAGGACTGGCGCGGCCGCTTCGCGCTGCAAGGCGGCGAGATCCTGCGCGTCGGGCGCCGAAAGCAGGCCCGCCTCGTTCCGTAGGCTCCCGCAGAGCCTCCGAAAGCTATCGAGGCCCCTGAGTTCCGCGTACCGTTCCCAGGACCCCGATCGACACCCCGGAAGAGCCGCCCGTGACCCTGTTCGCAGAGATCCCCTACCCGCGCATCGATCCGATCGTGGTTCGCATCGGCGACATCGCCGTGCGCTGGTACGGCGTGAGCTACATCATCGCGTTCGCGCTGGCCTTCCTGGTCTTGTACGGCCTCGCGAAGCGCCGCCGCTGGCCGGTCGCGCCCGAGAAGGTATTGGACGTCCTGTTCTGGGGCATCCTCGGCGTCTTCATCGGCGGCCGCCTGGGCTACTTCTTCTTCTACGGCTTGAGCATCGGCTACGAGTGGTGGCAGATCATCGAGGTGTGGAAGGGCGGCATGTCGTTCCACGGCGGCCTGCTGGGCGTCATCGTCGCCTACTGGATCTACGCGAAGCGTACAGGGGTCGGGCGCGGCGAGATGTTCGACGGCCTCGCCCTGGCGACGGCGCCCGGCCTGGCGGCCGTCCGCTTCGGCAACTTCATCAACGCCGAGCTGTGGGGGCGCACCTGGGACGGGCCGTGGGCCATGCGCTTTCCGCTCTACGAGAGCCCGAACTTCCGTGGCCCGGAGTTGTGGGAGAAGGCCCGTGACAGCGGCCTGCCTGAGAACGCTCTCTACGGCCCGCTGCGCCATCCCAGCCAGCTGTACGAGATGTTCGCCGAGGGCATCCTGCTCTACTTCGTCCTGCGCTGGCTGATGCTCGGGCGAGGCTGGGGCGGGGGGCGCATCGCGGCGGCCTTCCTGGTCGGCTATGGCACCTTCCGCTTCATCATCGAGTTCTTCCGTCAGCCCGACACGGGCATCGGTCTCGGCTTCCTGGACTTGTCCCGGGGGCAGATGCTGTGCGTCGGGATGGTGCTGGCCGGCATCGTCGTGTGGTTGATGTGCAAGCCCTTTACGCCGCCCGCAGGGGAGCCGGAGGCGCCGGAGAGCCCGAGCGCATGAGTCCCAGGCGAGCCCGGTACTGCCTGCTCGCCTGCCTGCTCGTCTTGCTGCCTCCTGTGCTCTCGGCCGCTGATGAGATCGTGCACCGCAGCGGCAAGAAGTACCGCGGCTATCCGCGGCGCGTCGGCGCCGAGATCCACCTCAACGAATACGGCTGCTCCGCGCCGGAGATGACCCTGGGTGTGCGCCGACTGCGTGCGCTCGACGTGCGCGAGATCCGCCCGCAGCCTATCGTCGACCACCTGCAGCGACGGCTGGAGGAACTCAGCCCGAGCGACGTGACGCGCCGGATCGATCTGCTGCGCGAGGCGCAGTCCGCTCGTCTCAAGCCCTGGGTTGAGCGCATCGCGGCGGAGATCCTGACCGTCCAGCCGGCCAACGACGAGGCGCTGAGGGCGCTCGGTGGCGCCGAGACGTGGGCGGCCCTGCGCAAGGCCGATCCTCGCTTCGACCGCGCCTTGGCGCGGGACGTGCGCGCCCTCGTGCGCCTCGAGAGCGGCGCGGACCGACGCGAGCGAGCCGCACAGCTTGCCGCCAAACACGGCTATGAGCCCGGACCGGATCGCCTCGAGCGCATGGTGCGCAGCTTGCACGGGGACCGTGGACTGCAGGAGGACGTGGCGCTGCGCGTCGAAGCGAAGCGCCACAAGGCGGGTCGCTACAGCCTGTACGTGCCCGAGGGCTACGATCCGCTCCGGCCGCGGCCGCTGCTGGTGGCGCTCCACGGGGGCGGCATCCTGCACGAGAAGGGCGCCGCCGTGCGCGGCTCGGCGAAGGACGCGTTGGCGCTCTACCTGGAGGATGCGCGACGTCTTGGCTGGATCCTGCTGTGCCCGACGGCTGTGGAGGCACCGTGGGGCACGGCGAAGAACTACGCATTCCTGGAAGCCGTTCTCCTCGAAGTCCTGCACCTCTGGAACGTGGACGTGGAGCGGATCCATCTCGCGGGTCAGGGGGGCGGCGGCGACGGCGCGCTGTACTGGGCGGGCCGCAAGGGGGACCGCTTCGCGAGCGTGAGCATCGCGTCCGCCGGCCACCCGCGCAGCGTGTCGGCCGTCGCCGCGAAGGCAGCCTTCTGGATGTACCACGGAGCCGACGACGACGTCGTGCCCGTTGCGCCGGCCCGCAAGGCGGCCGCGTCCCTGCTGCGCCAGAAGGCCGAGTTCGTCTACTGCGAACTGCCGAAGGAGGGGCACGGCTTGGCACCCGCCGCGCGCCGGGACATGTTCCGCTTCATCGCGCCGAAGCGTCGGCGGCGCGCGAAGGGTGCCTGGCCCGTCTCCTCGTTCGGCACGTCGTCGCAGCGTGAGGCCATCGACGCACTTGGGGACCCTGCCGCAGCGTGGGGACTCGGCCTACCGAGTGACCCCGATGGCGCCTGGCTCGTCGGGGTGCTGCGTGCCGGTCGCGGCGCTGCAGAACACGCGGCGCGGCGTCTGCACGAGGACTGGACGCCGCAGCGCGCCACGTACGCGGCCGACGTGCGCGCCATCCTGAGGGATCGCGACCGGCCGCGGGCGGCACGCGTCTGGGCCGCGTGGTTGCTGGGGCGCTGGCGCGTGCCGGAGGCGGTGGAGGAGCTGGGGGACACGCTGCGCGTGGCCAAGGACGCCCGTCTCCTGCGCTACTGTGCCGAGGCGGTTGGCGCCCTGGCCTCGCAGGACTCGGCCCAGGATCTGCGCTGGGCGCTCTCCGACGTGTCCCAGCGCTTCCGCTCCCTGAAGGGCAAGACGGTTGCCTACCAGGACTTCGAGCGGGTCTGTCGCCTCGCAGCGGCCGTCGCGGACGCCATCGGAGTCTGTGTGCTGCAGGGCGATGAGTTCTTCCCGGAGCTGGAGGAGAACCTCGTACGCCACATCCTGATGGACCGCCGACGCATCGTGTACGAGGCCTCCAACGGCGAAGATCCCTCCGGCCCGCGGACGGAGCTGGCCGGCGCGCTAGCGCGTGCGTACCGCAAGCTCGGTGCGGAGCGGACGCTGTTCGACATGCTGCGGGCCGCCGTACGGGGTGACAAGGCGGCGACGCGCGCGGTGGTGCGGGAGATGCGCAAGCCGGGGCGTTGATACGCGTGAAGGGGAACGCCGACGTTCACGGGGGCGTCAAGCCCTCGGCTTGATCCCGCACCAGTACTCGCAGATCGAGTCTTCGCCGTCCGCACTCCAGCGCTCGTCGTACAGCTCGACATCGCCGAGACCGCTGCCCTCATAGTCGGACTTCGGCAGCCAGTCCTCGTAGACGGCCAGGATCGTCTTCCCGAGGTTCCAGATCGGGCCGCGATGCTCGAACACGGCGTACAGTCCGCCCGCGGTCTCGATCGCCACCATGCCGTTCGGCACCGGAGCATCCGCCGTGGCGGGAGCACCCACGATGCACTCGACCTCGTCCGGCCGACTGCGCGCCGCCTCGTCGCCCCAGTAGCTGTAGCCGTAGCACGTCTTGTGATCGGAGCGCTCGATCTCCGCCATCCGCTCGTTCAGCTGTCCCCACAGGGGACCGACCACCTCGCCCGCGTTCGTGTCGGGTGCCGTCCCCCGGATGTAGCGGCTGTGCAGGCCGATGAGGCGGATGGGGGACTTGGTCTCGATGCGGGGCGCTTGCATGCCGCGCATCCTACCGGGGAACG
>JAHEIK010000376.1 GCA_024639415.1 Planctomycetota bacterium | reverse complement strand
GGCTTCCAGCAGGAGAACGGCTCGATCGTCGACAACCCCAAGGTCACGAACTACGCCACCTCCGCCGCCATCGCCGCACTCGCCGCCGCCCGCCGCAGCGAGTTCCGGCAAGCCCAGGCCAAGGCCAGCGCCTACCTCAAGGGCAGCCAGATCGCCGCCGATCCCGACGACCCCTCGTACGGCGGCTTCCCCTACAAGCAGCACCTCGGCCAGTCCGCCGACGCGTCGAACGCCCTGATGGCTGCCAACGCCCTCGAAGAGGGGGGCCTCGCCAAGGACAGCGAGGTGCGCAAGCGTGTCGGCGCCTACGTCTCGAAGGTCCTGAACAACTCGGAGGCCAACACGGGCGAGGTCGAAGTCGAGGTCGACGGCGAGAAGCGCGTCGTCGTGTCCGGCGTGGACATGGGTGCCTTCTACCGCCCGGGCGAGAGCAAGGCCGGCATGGTCAAGCGCTCCGACGGCAAGTGGGAGCTGCGCAGCTACGGCTCCATGACGTACGCAGCCCTCAAGCTCATGATGTTCGCCGGCATCCCGGCGAAGGATCCCCGCGTGCAGGGCGTCGTGCAGTGGATCTCGAACCACTGGACGCTCGAGCGTAATCCCGGCTTCGAGGGCGCCGAAGATCCCGAGAAGGCGGGCCAGCAGGGGATGTACTACTACCTCTACACGGTCACGCGCGCCCTCGCGGCCTACGAGGCGGCGACGGGCAAGCCGCTCGTCGTCACCGACGCGGACGGCCGCCGTCACAACTGGCGTGCTGAGGTCGCGGCGGCACTCCTGCGGCGTCAGGCAGCCGACGGCAGCTGGCGCAACGAGATCGCTGAGCGCTGGGAAGAGGGCAGCAAGACGCTCGCCACCGGCTTCGCGCTCCAGACGCTGGCCTACGTCACGGGACGACTGCGGTAGACGCGCACGCACCCCACCCCGGCCGACGGACCCTCGCCGCCATCGTGGGCTTGCCGGCGCTCGCCGCGCTTGCCGCCTGGCCGCTGTCGGCCGACGGCGCGGCGGGCGTCTTCCAGACTGCGCTGGCCGGGCTCGTCGTCGTCGTCGGCGTCGCGGCGTTCCTCGTGCGCAGCCGTCGCTGGGACCTCGCGGCGCTCGGGGCCGCCTGCGTGCTCCTGGCCCTGGTGCACGCCTTGCGTGCCGGCAGCCTCGCGGGTGCCCCGGCGCTCTTCCTGCTCGCGGCCGGCGTCTGCACAGCCGCGGCCGGCCTGGCCGCGTGCGGGCGTGCCCTGGGCACGCCTGCGCTGACCGCCGGCACGGCGGCAGGCGCCGTGCTCTGGGTCGCCATGTGCGGACTCATGTGGGCGGACGACCTCGCCGAAGCGCTGCCGCGCGAGCGGCGCCCCGCGTTCCGCCAGGCCGTGCTGCACCTCGACGCGGCCACCGCGTGCGCCTACGACGTGGCCGACTTCGACCGCTTCCACGATCCGCTCGTCTACCGCAAGGTGCCGTTGGCCGCATCGCTGGTGCGCGCACCCGCGGCCCCGCCGACGGCGCTTGCCTGGTTCGTGCTCGGCGTGCTCGCCTGGGGAGCCGGCGGAGCGCTGTGCTGCGCCCGACGCCCGGCAGCGGACGCATGAAGGCCGGGAGCCGGCATGTCCTGGTCGCCGGTGCCGGCGGCATCGGGTGTCCAGCCACGTGGGGGCTTGCAGCCTCCGGCGTGGGCCGGATCACGGTGCTCGACCCGGACGTCGTCGAACTCTCCAACCTGCCGCGCCAGGTCTGGTACCGCCGCGAGGACATCGGTCGCCCGAAGGCGCACGTCGCGGCAGCGCGGCTGCCCGCGGTGGGCTTCGTCGGTGGCGAGCATGCCAGGCTCGACGACACGAACGAGGAGGCCCTGCTCGCCGGCGTGGACGTCGTCATCGACGCGACGGACGGCGCCCACGCGAAGGACTGGCTCAACCAGTGGGCCGTGCGTCGCAGCGTGCCGCTCGTGCACGCAGCCGGGCTGCGCTCCGAAGCGCGCTTGCTGCGCGTGCCGGCCGGTGGCAAGCCTTGCCTGGCATGCCTCTTCGGGCGGCTCACCGAGGAGACGGGTTCCTGTGCCGACCTCGGGGTGTGGAACGGTGTGGTGGGCACCGTCGGATTCCTCGCGGCACACGCAGCGACCGCCGAGCCGGTGCAGGGGGCCGGCGGCTACGCGGTCCTCGACTTCGAGTCGGGGCGCGCGATGACGCTGGGCGCGCGCGCCGCCGGGGGCTGCCCCGTGTGCAGTGAGCCGGGCGCCGTGGAGGCGTATCCTGCCGCCCCGGAGTGCGCAGTGCCGGCGGCACCGACGGCCGACCTGCCCCTGGAGGGGGGCGACGAGCACCTGGATCTGCGCGAGGAGCGCTGCCCGCTCAACCTGCTGCGCGCGCGCAAGGCGCTCGCGACGCTGCCCGCAGGTCGCACGCTTGCCATCGCGCTCGGCGCGGAGGGTGCGGCGACGGTGCCCGACGGCGTGCGCGCGCTCGGCCATCGCATCCTTGTCAGCAGGCCGCGCGGCGACGGCCTTGATCTGCTCGTCGAGTCATCCGGAACAGGCGATGCCGAGCGACTGGACGGGGACGCACTCCAGCGCTTCGCCCGCCAGATCGTGCTGCCGGAGGTCGGGGAGGCGGGCCAGCGCCGGCTGGGAGCAGCGAGCGTGCGCCTGCTCGGCCTCGGGCCCTGCGTCGAGAGCGCACGAACGTACCTCCTGGCGGCGGGCGTGGGGCGTGTCACCGCCGCAGACGAGCCCGTGGACCTCGTCGCGTGGGCCGGCGGCGCACCGCGACCGGACGGCCTGCGGGTGGATGTCGGTCTGCAGCGCACGCCGGACGGTTGCCTGGCCACACTGGATCCGGATGCACCGCTGGGTCTGTACGATGCCGCGCCCGCCGTCGCGCTCGCCTGGGGCACGTTGCTGGCCGATCTCGTCGAGCGCCGGATCGTGCTGGGAGACGACGCGCCCGAGCGGACGTTCACGGTGACGGATGGTGGCGGTGTGGCGTAGGCGGTTCTCCGCCCTTCTCACGCCCTCACTCCATCTCCCTCACGAAGTGTCCGGTGCAGCCGTGAGGCTGATGTAGGGGCCTCCCATGCGACCTGCGGTCGCACGGGGCCCGTCGGGGCTTCGGACGCTTCATGCACGCTCGCTGGCTCGCGTGCGTGGCCGTGCGGCCATGGTGCCGTAGGGGCCTCCCATGCGACCTGCGGTCGCACGGGGCCCACCGGAGTAGCGAGCGTCCCATGCACGCTCGCCGGCTCGCGTGCGTGGCCGTGACGTGGATCCCGTAGGGGCCGTTGGGAGGCCGGCGCCGAAGGCGCCGGGCGAGTCTCGGCCCTCCCATGCGACCTGCGGTCGCACGGGGCCCATCGGAGTAGCGCGCGTCCCATGCACGCTCGCCGGCTCGCGTGCGAAGCCGTGGCGCGGGAAGAGAAGCCGTGAGGGAGAGCTGGTGAGTGAGGGAGAGTGAGGGAGTTGATGCCCTCTACATCCCACCCAGCTTCGAGTACACGCCGCTGTAGAAGCCGATGACGCGGAACGCGACCACGGCCCCGACCACGAGCAGCACGCCGAGCGGCAACACGGACATGTAGCGCTTCCGGCGCATCTCCACGGCGAAGCGCAGGCGTGAGGAGATCTGGCGCGCGGTCCGGCCGATCTCTCCACTCTGCTCCGCGGATGTGAGCTCGCGCGCGACGTCCTCGGGGATGGCCTGCCACGCCGTGTGCAGCGCTTCACCGTCGGCCACGCGGGGCCGCGCCCGGTAGAAGTCGAAGGCCACCCGGCCGCCTGTCCCCGCGCGCCCGGCCAGGTCGAGGGCTTCGTCGAGCGGCATGCCCGACTCGTAGCAGTCGGCGAAGGCCGCCAGCGAGCGTGCGTCGGCCTCTTCCACGGCGTTGCGCATGACGAAGCCCGCGCGCGGTGGCCGTGTCCCGGGGTGCCCGCTGTCGGCCGCGCTGACGTGCCGGGGCCGCGTCAGCCACAGGATCAGGTAGAGAGGCACCAGGATCGCCGCCGCCCACAGGGCGCCTGCGCCCAGCCGGCCTTGCAGTAGGTCCGGCACCGCGGCCAGGACGGCCGCGGCGTGGGCCATCAACACCGGGTAGGCGAGTCCGGTGCGCCGCGCGCCCTGACTGCGGGCGTCGTCCTCGTGGCGCTGGGCGATGTTCTCCAGTGCTGTCTCCAGCGTGCCCGACGCCTCGCCCGCGCGCAGGAGGGCGCGGTCCAGCGGCGTCACGACCCCGGAGAGTGCTTCGGACAGGCTCGCGCCGCTTGCGAGCGCTTGCTCGGCCGCCTGCCACTGCCCCTT
>JAHEIK010000375.1 GCA_024639415.1 Planctomycetota bacterium | reverse complement strand
CTCATGGGCTGCTCGGCCTTCATCGCGGAGCCGGCGCTCATCGAGCGCACGCGCGCCCAGGAAGCAGCTCTCTCCGCCGGCGTGTAGCCGGGCGCCGCGTCAGCGCGCGCCCGCGCCTCCGAGGGCGACGGCCGCCGTGTCGAAGAGGATCGCGAGATCGAAGAGGACGCTGCGGTGCGTCAGGTAGAAGAGGTCGTGCTCCAGCTTGGTGCGCGCCCCGTCCCCGTCCGAGGCGTACGGCAGCCGGATCTGCGCCCAGCCGGTCAGGCCCGGACGCAGGCACGTGCGCAGCTCGAAGAGCGGCACTTCCTTGCGCAGCAGGCCGTTGAAGTGCGGGCGCTCCGGACGCGGGCCCACGAAGGCCATCTCACCCTTGAGCACGTTCCACAGCTGCGGCAACTCGTCCAAGCGGTAGCGCCGGAGGATGTTGCCGACACGCGTGATGCGCGGATCCCGAGCTGCCGCGAAGACCGGCCCACTGGCGCTCTCGGCGTCGCGGTACATGGTCCGGAACTTCAGCACGTTGAACTGGCGCCCGCGGAAGCCCACGCGCGTCTGGCGGTAGAAGATCGGGAAGCCGCTCTCGATCGCCACCGCCGCGGCGAGCAGCAGCAGCACGGGCGCGAACAGCACGATCAGGACGGCCGCCGAGACCACGGCCACGATGCGCCGCAGGAACTCGACGAGCGGGTTCATGCGCACGCTGTGCAGCAGGCTCAGCGGATTGGCCTGACGACTGTCGACGCGGCCCTCGGCCTGACGCAGCGCCGAGCTCTCGCTCTGGATGCGCTGCCCGCGCGCCACCAGTTGGGCGACGCAGCCCGCGACCTCGGGGTCGCGCACGGGGCAGGCCACGATCACGCGGCCGGCCAGCTCCATGCCGGGCTCGACGTCGTTGTGCACCGGCCGGTCGACTTGACGGCTCGCCAGCTCGATCTCACCGCCGGGCAGGATCACGTTGGCGACGCGGAAGTTCGAGAGGGTCTCCAGGCGTTTGATCGCCTCGGCGGCCGAGAGCTCGGTCGACGTCAGCAGGGTCACCCGCTTGGGGTGCTGCAGCATCCAGGCGACGCGCCAGCGCGGCCCGATCTCGACGGCGACCGATGCGATCACCCACGCCGTTCCGAGGGCGCAGACGGAGAGGATCCCGGCCGGCAGCAGCACGCCGACGCCGAACGTGAGCACCGCACCGGCCAGCGGGGCGACCAGGTGGATCGAGGAGGAGGCGCTGGTGCCCTGGAGGATGCAACGCAGGACGTGCAGGCAGAAGGGCAGCAGCAGCCCCCACGCGGCGGCCGCGAGCAGCGGACCGCCGGCGACCATCTGCGCGACGACAGTCAAGGCGACGCAAAGGGTGGCAAAGAGCAGCGGCGGCACGAGCACGGCGCCGGGGTTGACGGCGGCCGGGCGCAGCGGCTCCTTGACCGACGGCAGGACCGGCAGCGGCCGGCGTAGCTCGAGGACGGCGGGTTCGACGCTCACAGCGTGGCTCCCACGGGCGCAGCCTGGGCGGCGGGCGCTCCGTTGACGATGACACCGGCCACGCGATCGGCGGCCCGGCCGACGGCCCGGCGCAGCATGCCGCGCGTGGTCGAGCCCGCTCGCACGACTACGACCAGCGCGTCGACGCACTCACGGAGGACCACGCCCTCGGCGTCGTCCAGCACGGCGGGGCAGTCCACGACGACCTGCGGATAGCGGGCAGCCAGGGCGCCCAGCGTCTCGGACCACGCAGCCGGCGAGTGGATCGTCGGGCTGTCCTCGGCGGCGGGCGCCGAGAGGAAGTCCACGCCCTCGAGCGAGGTCGCAACCAGCATGGCCTGCGTCCGGGGACCGGCCGCGCCGTCGGCCATGAGACGCGAGAGCGTGCGCTTGCGGCCATCGCCGTCGACGAGCAGCACACGGCCGTTGCGTCCGCGCGCGCGACCGAGGCAGGCCACGAGGTTGATGGCGGCCGTCGTCTTGCCCTCGCCGGGCACCGCGCTGATGACGCCGATCGTGCGCACGTCCTTGCGCTCGGACTCGAGCAGGAGGTGCGCGCTCAGGCGCAGGTAGGCGTCGGCCGTCCGCGACTCCGGTGCGGCCGTCGGGACGATGCCGTGCTCCGAGACGCGCGCAAGTGCCCCCCCACCCGGCACGCTACGAGACGCGCTCGCGGGCACGAGCCCTGTGCTCCGCCGCCACCTCACGAGCGCACCTCGGGCGCGCAGCAGCGGCTGCTGGTGTAGGGGCATCGGCTCACGAAACGACCGCCTTGTCGTTGTTCTCGGCTCGGACATGCGCCAGGATGCGCGCGAGGCCCTCGTCGAGGGACACCTGCGGCTCCCAGCCGAGCACGTCGCGGGTGCGCTCGATGCACGCGAGGGAGTGCCGCACGTCGCCCGTGCGGGCCGGCTCGTGCTTGACGTCTCCGGTGAAGCCCGTCGCGTTGGCGATCGAGTTGGCCAGCTCGCGGATGCTGATCCGCGCGCCGCAGCCGATGTTCATGACCAGGCCGGGAGCGCGCTCGGCCGTGCCGGAGCGCACCACGGCGTCGACGACGTCGCCGACGAAGGTGAAGTCGCGCGTCTGCTCGCCGTCGCCGAGGATCGTCGGGGCGCGGCCCGCAAGCATGTGCTCCATGAAGAGCGGGATGACCGCCGCGTAGAGCGACTGGGGCGATTGGCGGGGACCGTACACGTTGAAGTAACGCAGCGCGACGGTCTCGAGTCCGAAGGACGCGTAGAACGCCTCGCAATACGACTCACAAGCGGCTTTTCCGGCCGCGTACGGCGAGCGAGGCGACGTGGGCATGGACACGGTCTTGGGTAGCGTCTCCGTGTCGCCGTAGACCGAGGAGGAGGACGCGATGACGACGCGCCGCACGCCGGCCGCCCGGGAGGCCATCAGGACGTTGAGCGTTCCGGTCACATTGACCTCGTGGACGTCCATGGGGTGTTCGATGCTGCGTGCCACGGCGGCCAGCGCGGCTTGGTGGTAGACCACCTCACAGCCGGCTACGGCCTGGTCCAGGCGCGCGAGGTCCCGGATGTCGGTCTCGAGGAACTCGATGCGGTCCCAGGCGGACGCGAGGTTCTCGACGCAGCCCGTGGAGAGGTCGTCCACGACGACGACGTCGTGCCCGTCGGCCAGCAGTCGGTCGACCAGGTGGCTGCCGACGAAGCCGGCACCTCCGGTAACACACACTCTCATCAGGACACTCTCCGCTCCGGTCACTGTCAGCACTACTATCGGCCGACCCGGTGTACGTGCGATCTGTCCTTCCGCAATCCCCACGGTCGCTGGGGGTCCAGGCCTGCGACCGCGATGTACGGAGAGCAAACCAGGGGCCAGCGCCACGGCCGGCCCGGGAGGCCGGAAGATGGCGTATCCTTGCGCCCGCCGTCGAGGCCTTTCGACGAATGTCCTCGTTGGCGTCCAAGGAAATGGACGATGGGAGCCTAACGCGGGGCTGACCGGTGCGAAGCTTTCCAGCCCCCGGCCGCCTGGGCGTATTGGCCCCGCCGTGCCGATAGAACGTCTACAGGAGCCCACGAACGAGCCATGCAGGCCCCGACGCCCACACCGCCCGCAACGCCCAGCCCGATCCACGCCCTGACCGTGGATGTCGAGGACTGGTACCAGGTCTCGGCCTTCGACGACCTCGTCGCGCGGGACGGCTGGCCGGACCAGGAGCAGCGCGTCCACGTCGGGACGGAGCGCCTGCTCGAGCTGTTCGCCCGCCACGAGACGCACGCCACGTTCTTCATCCTCGGCTGGGTTGCCGAGCGCTACCCGGACCTCGTGCGGGCCATCCACGCCGGCGGTCACGAGGTCGCCTCGCACGGCTACGAGCATCGGCTCGTCCACACCCTCGACTGCGAGACGTTCCGAGCCGATCTCGCGCGCGCCGCCGCGGCGATCCACGCCGCGTGCGGAGCGACGGTCCGCGGCTTCCGCGCACCGAGCTTCTCGTTCACCAAGGACACCGACTGGGCGTGGGATGTCCTGCGCGCAGAGGGCTACACGTTCAGCAGCAGCGTGTTTCCCGTACGGCACGACCGCTACGGCATTCCGGACTTCCCGCGCCGCCCCGTGCGCCTCGCGGGCGGCGACGGCAGCACCATCATCGAGTTCCCGCTGACCACCTGGCGCGTGCTGGGCCGCAACGTGCCGGCCGCGGGCGGCGGCTGGATGCGAGCCCTGCCGCCCTTCGTGATGCGCCGCGCCCTGCGTGCCGTGGAGCGCGAGGGCATCCCGGGCATCGTGTACGTCCACCCCTGGGAGCTCGATCCGGACCAACCACGCATGG
>JAHEIK010000374.1 GCA_024639415.1 Planctomycetota bacterium | reverse complement strand
GTCAGCCTCGTAGCCGGCGACCTGCAGGAACGGGATCCCGAGGCTCTCGACGCACTGCCGGATCCACGCCAGCTGCGGCACCATCTCGTCGGGCATCTTCTCGCGCGTGGCCTTGTACTCGGGATAGACCTCGTGGCGGAACGTGTCTTCCGGACCGTCGAAGACGACCACGACCTCCTCCGGTTGCTCCTCGTCGAGGATGCGATCGAGGGCCATCAGGAAGCCGAAGACGGCGCTCGTCTCAACGCCCTGGGCGTTCGTCAGTGGGCTGCGGATGAAGGCGAAGTGGGCGCGATAGGCCAGCGCCATGCCGTCCAGGAGGAAGAGGCGGGGCGAATCGGATGCGGTGCGTTGGGGAGCCATGGACCGGGGATTGTTGCGGGAAGCTCAGACGGACGCCAGTCCGTCGCATTCTCCCCCCTGCCTTTGCCCGCGCCTCTGCCCCTGCCCGTCACGAGAGCGGCCCTCACGAATGGAATCGGGCAGAGGCACGGGCAGAGGCAAAGGCACGGGCGCGAGCCCAGATACCCGTACCATCCTCCCCCATGGACGACGAGCCCGCCCCTGAACTGTTCGTCGCGCGCGACCGTGCGCGCAGGTTCGCGCGCTACATCCGCGAGGCGCTGCAAGAGCGCCGCCTGCACTACCGCGGCTCCGACGTGGGCATGACGTCCCTACTGGACGAGGCCGATGCCGCGATGGCCGCCGTGCTCGCGGATGCACGGCAGAGCATCGACGACATGCTCGAGCACCGGATCCGCGACCGGGAGCGCGGCTACATGGAGCTGCCGCTGGTCACCGCGGTGGAGGGCCTGATCGAACGCGTCGATCTCGCCAAACGCATGGACCGCGCACGCAGCCTCGGCGGCGTGCCCGAGCGGGACGCGCGCGCGGCCGTCCTGGCGCTGCTCGACGACGCGCTCCTGCGCCTCGACGCCTACTGCGGCGCCTACGACGAGAAGCGCCCGATCGGTCCACGGCGAGCTACGGACCTCGCGCACCTGCTCGAGAAGGTCGAGCAGCACGCATCCTGGGAGCGCGTCATCAGCCAACCGCGGGCCGAGGCGCCGCCCGCCTACGACCGCGCACCCTCTTCGGTGCGGAGCGACCCGGCGGGACTCGAGGACGTTCTCCGTGCCGTACGCGCGGCCCTGCCCACGGCGACGGCGCCGTGGCACGTCGCGCCGGGCGGCCCCGGCAGACCCCTGACCCTGGAGTTGGGCGAGGCCTCCGACGCGGCCGAGGAAGTCATGCCGACGCAGCGGATGGAGCGGGCGCTCGACGTGCTGCGCTTCCTGCATCCGATCGAGATCCTCTGCCTGGGAACGCCCGCCGAGCCGGCGAGCGGCCTGCTCTCACCGGACCCCGAGAGTGCGCAACCGACGATCGAGGCGGTGACGGTGCAGCTGGCGGACGATGCGGCCGGCAAGGTGGACCTGAGTCTCGCCGCAGCGGCCGGCCGCGATGCGGTGCTCGACCCCGACGCGGAGCGTGCGGTGCGGGCGCTGCTGACGGCGCCGCCCCTGCCTGAGATGGGACCGCCGCCGCCGGCCCGTCTCGTCGCGCTCATGGGCGTGCTCAAGGCGCTGGACGGCGCGCTGTCCGAGCGCGTGCTGCCGCTGGGGCGCACGAATGCCGTCCGCGTAGCGGGCAGCCGCCTGCCGCGGGAGACCACGCGCAAGGCCCCGCTGCTGCGCGCGGTGACGGCGCAGCTCGAAGCCACCTTTGCGGGCTTCCCGACGCACCGCGCGGAGGAGATCGCGACGGCGGCGACCGACGGCAAGCTGGTGGCACGTCACGCGAACGCGGCGGACATGGCGGTGCTGCTGGCACTGCTGGGCCGGCGCTGGAACGCGGGTGGGCGTGACATCGAGCGCGTCGTGGACCTACGTCCGCTGACCGACGACGAGGTCGGAGAGTTGATTCGCGAGCTCTGCTCGATCGCGGCGGTGCGCAAGCAGCTGGAGTCCGGCAAGGCCGTCGACGCCGCGAAGATCACGCGCCTGGAGCAGGCGTGCGTCGCTGTGCTGGGACGCCTGGGACGGGTGGGTGCCTGACCGCTGGAGGCCCGCTCGGCCATCGTCAGCACCCGCGTAGGGGCGCCCCAAGGTCGCGCGCCCTGGGCGCGACCGCGTGCGCGCCCAATCCCGCGCACGATCGGCGGGCCGCGCAGCCGTTCGACGGCCGGATGGTCGTGTCCCGGTCGTTCACACACGCGCCCTGAGGCGTACGAACGCACGACGGCAACGGGCGCGCACGCGGCACCGCCCATGGCGGTGCCTTGGGGCGCCCCTACGGCAACCAGGCCATCCCGCGCGACCTACAGATCAGTCCAACTCATCCGACGACTCGACGATCTTGCTCACGAGGCCGTACTCGACGCACTCCTCGGCGCTCATCCAGTAGTCGCGGTGCATGTCCTCTTCGAGGCGCTCCAGCGGCTGACCGGTCTCGCGCACGAAGAGCTCGTTGGCCTTCTTGCGCAGACGCAGGATCTCCTTCGCGCTGATCGCGATGTCCGACGCCGTGCCCTGCACGCCGACGCTCGGCTGATGCAGCATCACGCGGCTGTTGGGCAGGATCAGGCGCCGCTCCTTCGGAGCGCCGACCATGACGATCGTCGCGGCGCTCGCTGCGAGACCGGTCACGATCGTGGTGACGGGGGCCTTCACAAACCGCAGGAGGTCGTAGATCGCGAAGCCGTCGTCCGCCACGCCGCCCGGGCTGTTGATCAGGATCTTGATGGGCTTCGTCTTGCTGACCTGATCCAGCGTCAGGATGCGGGCGAAGACGTCCTTCGTCAGCTTGGGCTCGATCGGGCCGAAGAGCAGTACGGAGCGGGAACGCAGGAGCTGACGCTCGAGGATGGCGCCGGCGGGGCGCTTGGGCTTCGTGGACATGCTGGGCCTCCGAACGGCCCGCGAAACTACCACCCTTGTGGCCTTCGGCCACATGGGGCCCGGCTGGAGGCGGTGGGAGCCGATGCGCCCTAGCCGGCTCGGGCGCCGGCTCGGGCGACCCGCGCCGTGCGTGACGCCCATTCGGCGCCGCCAGCCGCTCTACTCCCCCTCGGGCGTCTCGAGCGCCTTGGCGAGCGCCGCGTGGGCGCGGTTCAGGCGGCTCTTGATCGTGCCCATCGAGCAGTGCAGCACCTGGGCGAGGTCCTCGTAGGAGAGCCCCTCCACGTAGCGCAGGACGGCAATCGCCCGCAGCTTCGGCGAGAGCCCGTCGAGGGCCGCCTGCACGCGCTGGGCGGCCTCCGTCTGGTTCATGGCATGGTCGAGCGGCGCCCGGCCCGAGCGCCCCGGGAGCCCGGAGTCCTCCATCGTGAGGGGCATGTCTCCCATCTTGGCGGCCGGCCGACGGGCCTCACGGCGGCGGTGATCGATCGCGCGGTTGACCGTGATGCGGTAGATCCAGGACACGAACGAGGCATCGCTGCGGAAGGTCCGGACACGCCGCTCGAGGTTGATGAAGACGTCCTGGGCCACGTCCTGGGCCGCCCCCCAGTCGCCCAGGACCCGCAGCGCGACGTTGAACACCCTGCGCTGGTGGCGTTCGTAGAGCGCGGTCAGGGCATGCCGCCGCGCCTCGGGCTCGCCCCTCTGCAGCGCTTGGACCAGATCGCGGTCCGGATCCGGGTCCATGTCGCTCCCACGCCCCCCGGGCAGCCAGGTCGCTGGATGCTACCGCAAGACGCGCCCGAGGCCCGGCCCGCTACCCTGGGACCCGTGAACGCGCGCC
Source organism: Planctomycetota bacterium (assembly GCA_024639415.1). GTDB lineage: Bacteria > Planctomycetota > PLA2 > PLA2 > JAEUHO01 > JAHEIK01. Next base: position 565 of record JAHEIK010000374.1, on the reverse strand, counting down.
CGATCACCGCCCTCCTGCTCGCAGCCGGCCCCGACGCAGCGGGCTCTGCGGCGCTTCTGGCGCGCGCGGAGGAGGCCCTGGCCGCGGGCACAGCAGTGCGTGTGCTGCTGAGCGGCGCGGGCTTGGCCTGGGCCCGGGATGCGCGGCTGGAGACGCTGCGGACCGGGGGTGACGTGGCCGTCTGCAGCCGCAATGCGCGCGCTGCCGGCTGGAGCGCCGAGGACACGCCGCCCCGCATCCGCTGGTCGAGCGTCGCGACGTGGCTGGCCGAGGTCCAGGCGCTGGCGCCCGAAGCGCTCTGGGCGGCGCTGCCGTGAGTGCCCCCACCACGCTGGCCCTGCTGGCCTCCGAGCGCATCGACGACGCGCTGGAGGAGTTCGTGCGCCTGTGCGTCGGCGTGGTCGCGGGTGGCGGCAGGCTCGACCTGCTCGAGGTAGGCCCGGGCCGCGGCCTCTTGAGCGCCGCCGACGACCTCCCGGACGAGCTCGCCCGCAACCTGGCCGGCCTCGCGGACTTCGACATCACGCCGCGCCCCGTCTCCCCCTCCGACCTCCGCAACCTTCTG
>JAHEIK010000373.1 GCA_024639415.1 Planctomycetota bacterium | reverse complement strand
CACGGCGAGCGTCATGACGGCGGCAAGGACGATCAGGCACATCCGCATCGGCAGGCCCTCCAAGCGCTCCACTGTAGCGGATCCGGGACCCCGGGCGTACGCCGAAGGGCCCCGCGGCTCCTGCGCCCCCCTGCTATCCTCCCGCTCCCGGAGGTTTCCCATGGCCAACGAACAGCTGGTTGCCCGGCTCCAGGCGACGCGCGCCTACTTCGAGAAGACGCTTGCGTGCTTCGAAGAGGAGGACGGTCCTTTCGCCCCCCAGGAGGGCATGCTCAGCGTCGCGCAGCACGTCGCGCACGCGGCGCAGACGATCGAGTGGTTCCTCGAAGGCGCTTTCCGGCCGGACGGGCTCAGCTTGGACTTCGCCAGCCTGGAGCAGGACGTGCGGGCCGTGACGGAGCTCGAAGATGCGCGCGCCTGGTGGAACAGCGCGCTGGATCAGACGATCGAGTCGGTCTCCGGTTCGGCGCCCGAGTCCTGGGCCGATCCGATTCGCGGCCAGATCATGGGCGGCATGCCGCGCGAATCGATCTTCGGCGGCATCGCCGACCACACGGCGCACCACCGCGGCGCGTTGGCCGTCTACGCGCGGCTGTGCGGCCGCGAGCCGGCCATGCCGTACGAGTAGCCGATGCGCGCCCTGCTCCTACCTGTCGCACTGTGCGTGACGCTGCTGCTTGCCGCCTGCGGTGACGACACGGACACGCCCGTCCCCGCCGCCAAGCCGCACGTCGTGCCTGCACCCACGATGGATGACGATCCGCCGGCAGAGCCCGAGGTCGGCCCCGATGCTCTGGTCAAGGAGGAGCCCAAGCCCGACGGCGCCCTGAAGCGCTTCCGCACGCGCATGGAGCGTCTGGTGCACATCTGCACGACCGGCACGGATCAGGAGGCGGCCGCCGACGCGAGGGCCCTGCTGCTGCCCGATCCGGAGGGGTGGTTCCGCGACACGTTCGGCAACGAGCACGTGCAGGCGCTGGTCGCCGAGTACCGCCCGTGGGAGCAGCGCATCCCGCAGCTGCCCGCCGAGGTGCGCCGCAACGTGAAGTCCGGCAAGGTGCAGCTGTTGGCTGAGCGCTTCGAAGACAGCGATGACGAGATGGCCACGACCTTCCAGGCAATCGCCCTACGCAAGATGACGCACCGGGTGCCGCTGTACTCGATGCGCCTCGTGGAGCCGGGGCAGGAAGACGGCTGGCACGTCTGGTCGTTCGCCTGGGTCGGCGGCAAGCTGCGCTTCGTAGGCCGCATGATGGCGCTCACGCCCATCGCGGCCGATCCGGACCTCGCAATGCGCGGCTCGCTGCGCAAGAAGGTGGAGCGCGAGATCCGCACAGGAAAGTAGGGGCGCGCACGCGTCCGCCATTGAGGCCACCTTGGGTGTTCGCAGGCGCGCACGCCCCCGGGTTGCCCGCCGCGGCGGCCCCCCGGTACGCTGGTCGCCCGCCCCAGCCCACCTCGCCCCGCAGGAACATGCCCGCATGAGCTCCAACCCCATGAACGGCAGCTCCAGTCCGCGTCCATGCACCCCCGGCGACTACGGCCCCCACGCCCGCGCGCATCCGGTCGTCCAGCAGTTCGTCGAGTCCGTAGCCGACATCCTCGACTCGACCGAGCCGGACGCCGTTCCCGACCGCGTCGCCGAGGCGCTCGCCACCGTCCTCGCGACGCAGGACCTGCTCTGCGACGAGCTGCGGCAGCCCGGCATCGACACGTACCGCAAGCACGTGCTCTACGCATGCCCGGACGGGCGCTTCACCCTGCTCGCGCTCGTCTGGCGCCCGGGGCAGGGCACGGACATCCACGGCCACACGGCATGGGGCGCCGTCGGCGTCTACGAGGGCCATCCGAACGTCGCCTGCTACGCGTGCGCCGAGACCGCGGGCGGCACGCACACGGCGACCGAGACGAAGGATGTTCGCTGCGCGCCCGGCGACACCGCTGTCGTGCGGCCCGGCCTGTGCGACACGCACCGCATCTACAACGCGACGGACGAGCTGATGATCACGCTGCATGCGTACGGCCGGGATCTCGTGATCGATCCGGACGCAATCAACATCCACCTGACGCTGGAGGGTTGACCTCCCCATGCGGCACTTCGTCCAGCACGCATGAAGCTGCGCACGGCTTGGCGCCGGATCGCCACGTGGACGCTGATCGTCGGCGCCCTCGCCGCGGTGCTGTCCACGCCGGGCGTCTTTCCCCTGCCGCGCGCTGCCCCCGAGACCTCGATCCCCGCGCCGGGCAGCGCCGACCTCGCGACCTCGGTGGCCGCCTGGCAGCAGGCGTCCGACGCCGAGCGCGGGGCGTACCTGGCGTGGCTCACCGCAGCGGGACTCGAAGAGCGCCACGGTGCCGTGACCGCATGGATCCAGGCACGCACGACGACGCGCCAGCAACTCACGAGTGATCTCCTCGGCGGCATCTTCCTGGCGCTCGCCGGCGCCTCCCTGCTGCTCGTGCTGCTGCCCCTCTTCGTCAAGCGCGAGCGCGCACCACACCGCGGCTCGCTGTGGCTCCACGCGGTGCTCGGGGCCGGCATCTTGTGCCTGACGTTCCTGTTCCTCAGCATCGGCCTGCGCTTCCTGGTGGAAGTGACGACGGACGTGACGTCCCTGGCCAGCCCGGAGCATGGACTGGTGGACGCCGCCTTCGACCGCATGGAGGACGAAGCCGCGGCCTTGCTCGCGGCCGAGTCCGAGGACGACCGCCTGCCGTACGGCCCCGTGGTCGGCGCCGGAGACAGCGGCTACGACAAGGGGTTCCTGGCCAACATCTGGCACAACCTGCAGTACTTCGATGCTGAGGCCTTCAGGCCCGCCATCGTGTGGTCGCACCGGGCGTGGGCGTTGCTGAACCTCATGCCCTACGTGATCCCGTTCCTCGTCGCGCTGGTCTTCTTGCTCACGATGCGTCCGACCCTGGCCCGGCTCGTGCGGATGCCGCTGCAAGCCGGGCGCGGCGAACCACGAAGAGGACGCCGAGCGTTCAAGGACGCCCTCGCGTTCGTGTGGCGCGAGTGGCTGGCGATCATCGTGCTGACGGGCGTCCTCCTGCTGGTGGCGCTGCTCCTGCACCTGGGCGTACGCCACCTCAGCCACTCGCTCGTAGGCATCGCACTCGACGAGACGCGCACCACGGTCGAGTACTTCGGAAACCTCACCGCCCCACCGCAACAGCCCGACTTCACGATCGCGATCCTGGCACTCCCGATCGTCCTGCTGCTGACCACGCTGCTCACGGCGGGCGCCCTGGGGCTCTTCGCGCTGTGGGCGCGCCGTGTCACGCAGCTGCGCTTCCACCAGGGCATCCCGCTGCGCAGGCACGACCGCTTCTGGCGCCGTGGCCTGCTGGCCGTGCTACGCGTGCAGTGGATCCCCGTCCTGCTGCTGTGGGTTCTCGTGGGCCCGCTCGCCGAGCTGCACACCATGCCCGCCGCGGACGCAGCCGACGCACTCGCGCGCCTCACGACCACCGCGGGCGTGCTCGGACTGGGCCTGCTCGTCACCTTCCCCCTCTTCGGCGGCGTACGAGGCTTGCGCTACCTGATCGCCTTCCGCCCCGAGCACGAAGGAGGGCGGCACGCGGAGTACGCGCTGCGCCCGTCGACGGCCGAGGATCATGCATTCCTGACGCGTGCCCATCACGAGGGCCTGCGGCCCTGGATCGAGGCCGTGTGGGGCTGGGACCCGGCACGCCAAGACGAGCTGGTCGCCGATTGGCTGACGCGCCATGCGCCCGACATCGTGACGGTGGACGGCAAGGACGCGGGCTACCTGCTGCTGCGCGACGACGAGGATGCGCTGAACCTGCTCGCCGTCGTGCTGCTGCCCCGCTTCCAGCGGCGCGGGATCGGCACGCGCATCGTCCGGGAGGTGATCGAGCGCGCCACGGCGCTGGGCAAGCCCGTCCAGTTGGGCGTGCTGCGCCCCAACCCGGCCAGGCGTCTCTACGAGCGCCTGGGCTTCGAGGTCACGGAGGAGACCGAGGAGCGCTTCCGCATGCGGCGGCCGGTCGACGCTGGTCGCGCAAGGGCGGGTATGTAATCCGCCCTACATGCCAGGCGTCGTGTAGGGGCGGGTTACATACCCGCCCCTACAGCGCTACCCCGCGGCGGGGCTCGGCGCGGGCGCCCGGACGCGCCAGGACCATCTGCACGTCGCCCAGGAAGCGCTCCCGAAAGCCGCCCTCGCAGTAGGCGAAGTAGTAGTCCCACATGCGCAGGAACCCGTCGTCGAAGCCCAGGGCGCGCGCCTCGTCCTGTCGCGCCAGGAAGCGCTCGCGCCAGAGGGCGAGCGTGCGCGCGTAG
>JAHEIK010000372.1 GCA_024639415.1 Planctomycetota bacterium | reverse complement strand
AGTCCATGCGCGGACGCATGGGTATCGACATCTACTCCAGTGGCACGATCTGGTACGCGGTGTCCAAGGCCGTGGATTTCACCACGCGTGAGGACCTCGCTGCGGGTCTGGTCCAGCACTACGTCTCGCAGACCAAGCTCAGCGAGGACGAGGTCACGTTGATCACGAACGCGGCCAAGGATTGGGCGCAGGGCTTCAGCAGCGAGTTTCTGGAGGCCTCGGCCGACCCCATCGCGCAGACCTCCCGTAGGAATGCCGCGAACGGCATGCTCGCCGGCGCAGATCCTGCAGGTGACCGTCCGACTCCATGACGCGCTGGGCTACGAGGTCGAAGCGGCCGCAGGCACGGTGGCGCCGGACTCGAACGTCGTCCTCGACTTCAGTGATCCGGACCTGCCGCTGGTGCGCGCGCGGGTGACGTCCGTAACGGGCGATCGCCTGCGGCTGGAGGTCGTCGAAGCGCGGTCACGCGACCTGCGCGAGTTCCCCCGCATGTCGGCGGGCATCAACATCCGCTACCTGCGCGTGCCGCAGGCGCGCAGCGACGAACTCAGCAAGCTTTGGCTGGCGGGCAGCGACGTCCCGGCGGACGCCGGCACCTGGCGCGAGCCGGATCCGCTGATGGAGTTCAGTGCGTCGGGCCTCGCCTTCGAGGACACGGCCGCTTGCGAGGTGGGCGAGCACGTCTTGCTGGAGCTCCAGAGCCCGGACGGCGACGGCTCCTGGCGCGGCCTGGGCCGTGTCGTGCGCGCCGATCGCCAAGGCGACGGCGAACCCCTGTGGAGCATCGCCCTGGCCTTGACCGGACTCCCGGCCGACGCGGTGCAGTCGTTGCTCGAGTTCACGGTGCAACTGCAAGAGCGCCAGTCGGGCGAGGCTGGGGCCTAGCGGGACGCCGCGCTTCGTCCTACAGCCCCCAAAGTTCCCACGCGCCCCAGTAGTAGGGATGCTCCCACCCCTCCTGGCTGCGGACGTACTGCTGCGCGCGCTCCAGGGCCTCACGCGCGCTGACGCGCCCGCCTGACTTCCAATGCTGGTGGAAGCGCACGAGGAGAGCGCGGGTGGCCTCGTCGTCGGCAGGCAACGTCGAGAACAGGATCTTGCGCGCTCCCGCGAAGAGCAGCGCCTGCGGCAGGGCGAGGCTCTCGGGGGCGCCACGCGCCGACATCGAGGCGGTGGCCAGCACGGCCAACTCGGCGCGACCGTCCAACCTGGCGATCTCGAACGCACTCATCTGGCCGTGCCCATCACGTCCGGGCGACGTGTTGAGGAATGCACCCAAGGGATCGCTCGCGGCGATGCGCCCCACCAAGCCGACGTGGATCGCCCCCCAGGAGGGCCTGCCGGCCAGGGCTCTCGCGAGGTTCGCCGTCGTCGCCTCCTCGCCGAACAACACCTCATCCCCCACAGCCTCGGCCTCCGCACGTGCACCGGGCATGGACGGCAGGCGGACGCCCGTAGCGCCTGCGACCGCCAGCACGGCGCGCGAGGACTGCGGCGTACGGGCACGGAGGTGCAGGAAGGTGTGAGCCGAGGGCACGACACCGAGGTCCTGCGCCGGCAACAGGAGCCGGAGTGGCAGGAGCAGCGCCGCGCCATCCGGCACGACAATCACCCGGCGGACGTTCGCGGGCAGGGCCAGGGCCTCCACGAGCCGCCTGCGCAGCAGATCAACGAAGTAGTCAGTGGGGTACTGCGCGGACAGCGCTTTGCGGAAGCCGGACACCGCCTGATCGACCTGCGCAGCCTTACCAAGGAACACGACGCGCTTGCTCGTGCGGTCCACGACGACGGCGAGCGCATGGGTCTTCCAGCGGCCGTAGCTGACGAAGACCTCGCGCGGCTGCAGTGCGGCCTGCACCTGATCCAGCGTCGGTGCGCCCTGTCCCGTCGTAGTCAGCGGCTTGATCAGGGCGTCGAAGATGTCGCGCTGGCTACGAGCATGCGCTTTGCGAGCCTTGTTCAGGGCCCGCCGCTCTCGCAGGGACGTCTGCGGAGACCCGCCCGCTCGCTCGTAGGCGCGATAGGCCGCCGCCGCCTGAGCACGCGCGGCGCTTTCCGCACGCGCGAGATCATCCGGCACGAGTTGCTCTCGAACGGCCTGCCCCAGAGCGATGCGCGCGAACGGACGGCGGACGCGTGCCTGCTCGGTCAGGAGGAAGACGCCGTCCGCGCCGCCGACCCCCTGCTCGATCGCGGCACCCAGCGACTTCGGGCTCGGCGTGATGTCGACCAATGCCGCGATCAACCTGCTCGCAGCCCGCGCCTTCTCCGCCTCCTCCTCGGCGCGCCCCGTGGCTGCCACGGCCTCGCGCGATAGGCGGCTCGCCTCCTCACCTTGCTTCTCGGCCTCCTCACGTTGCTTCTCGGCTTCCGCGCGCGCGTCATCGGCCTTGTGGCTCGCGCGCTCCGCGGCCCTGCGGCTCTTGTCGAGCATCGCGGCCACGACGAACGCGACGATCGAGAACAGGAACAGCAGCGTGACCCCGACGACCACCAGCAGCCGCCGCCGGCCGCTGCGCTGCGTCTCCTGGATCCCCAGGTTGCGAAGCTTGCGCGCCCGTGCCTGCAACTCGACCAGACGCGCGTCCTCCGGCTGCTGGGCGCGCGCCGCATCCAACACTGTGAGGGCCCGCTGCGACTGGCGAATGCGCGAGGGGCCGCCGGCCTCCTCCGCCGACACGAGGGCGCTGCTCGCATCCCGCAGCCACGTCTCCATCTGCCGATCCCGCGCGCTCTGGGTCTGCCAGCGGCGCACGCCTGCGACGAGATCGCGCACGCTCGGCATGCGGGCATCCCGATCCCGGCGTAGCGCCGCGGCGCACAGCCGTTCGAGTTCCTCCGGCACCGACTCGGCAATCGACCGCGCCGCGGGTGCCTCGGCATGGAGCACGGCATGCAGGTACTCGGGGACGGGCTCGAGGGGGAACGGCAGGCGGCCCGTAAGCAACTGAAAGAGGATGGCGCCTAGACTGTAGACATCACTGCGGGAGTCGAGGGCCGCTCCCCCCCCCTCGAGCGCCTCCGGGGACATATAGCCCGCGGTGCCACGTCCGAGGGCGTCCGAGGCACGCGCCTCCAGCGGTTGACCGTCCGCCGGCGTGCCGGCGTCCGGCACCTCAGGCGTGGCCATCCTGCTGGCGAGCCCCCAGTCGAGGAGCACGACCTCGCCGAACTCCCCGAGGGCCACGTTGTCCGGCTTGAGATCCCGGTGCAGGACACCGCGCGCGTGCGCGTAGTTCACGGCGTCGCAGAGCTTGACGAAGATCTCGAGCGCCGCCAGGCGCGCCTCGAAGGGCTGGCCTTCCAACTCCTGAAGAGCGGCGGTCAGCGTGCGCTGGCCACGCACGAAGCGCATCGTGTAGTAAGGCACGCCGCGCTCCGTGCGGCCGAGTTCGTACACCGGAGCGATGCCGGGATGCTCCATCTCGCCCGTGACGCGGGCTTCCTGGAGGAAGCGCGCGCTCAGGGCTGCGAAGTGCGGACTCGTTACGGGCGCGTCGGCCTCCAGCGGCGTCCCGGGCGCGTCGCTCCCGCGGTCTCCCGTACCCCCGCCGTCGGGCCGCACGATCTTGAAGGCAACGTCGCGCTTCAGCTCGCTGTCGTGTGCGAAGTAGACGAGTCCCATCGCCCCTTCGCCCGCGACTTCGAAGCCGACGTACCGGTCGGGCGGCACAGGACGAAGCGGGAGGTCCTCTTCAGAGGCTGACACACCCATGTCCCCCGGTCACGACGTAGCGCGTATGGTACAGGCAGCACGCCACGAGCACGGCCGCGCACGATGCGAAGCCGCGTGATTGCCCAGCCACTCCGCGTACCGAACCAGAACTCGTGGCCGTGTCGGCCCGCGCACGGGGTCGTGCGGAGTCACGGAGTTGGCTCGGCCCCTGTGCAGAGGTATCGTCACCCCCACGCACTCTCGAGAGGAGACATCATGGCGAACGAGGGATACCACGAGCCGATTGCTGAGCTGACGGACGAGACGCGGGACATGCACCGGGCCATCGTGTCGCTGATGGAGGAGCTGGAAGCCGTCGACTGGTACAACCAGCGTGTCGATGCCTGCAAGGACGAAGAGCTGAAGGCGATCCTCGCGCACAACCGCGACGAGGAGAAGGAGCACGCGGCGATGGTCCTCGAGTGGATCCGCCGGCGTGACGACGCCTTCGACAAGGAGCTCAAGGACTTCCTGTTCACGGACAAGCCCATCGCGCACGACTGACCGTACCGCACCGTGTAGTAGTCCGTCACAATAGCGACCGATCGGTGCCAGGAGATTCTCGGCTTGTGCAGCCGCGGATCACATTCTGGCCAGGGC
>JAHEIK010000056.1 GCA_024639415.1 Planctomycetota bacterium | reverse complement strand
GCTCGGTGAAGCGCTTGATCGTCTCCAGCAGCGGCAGGCCGGGCTTGATGAGCTTCCAGTACGCCACGCCGAGGAACACGGCGCCGGTGAAGACCCGCAGCGCCGTGATGCCCAGCATGGCGGGCCAGACGGCGCCTCCGCCCGCGGGCTTGCGGCGCGCGGCCTTCTTGCGGGACGTCTTCTTCTTCGCGGCCATGGAGGGGATCGTACGCGCCCGCCGAGACCGAGCCCGAGTCCGTCCGGAGCCACGGTCCCGACGGCCACGCCGATTCCTGAGCAGGCGCCGCTGGAGGCCGGAGACGCCAGCGGAATCGGCATCGGAATCGGAATGGGCGTCGGCGCGGGAACGGGCCGTACGATCCCTGCGTGGACTCCGAAACCCCCACCACGTTCCGCGGACTCACCCTGTTCCCCTTCCAGCGCAAGGCGCTGGACGCGATCTTCTCGGGACGCAGCGTGATCGTGGCGGCGCCGACGGGTGCGGGCAAGACGCTCGTAGCGGACTTCGCCATCGAGCAGGCACTCGGTCAGGGCCGCCGCGTCGTCTACACGTCGCCGATCAAGGCGCTCTCCAACCAGAAGTTCCGCGACTTCCGGGAGCACTACGGCGAGACGGAGGTCGGGCTGATGACCGGCGACGTCACGCTGCAGTCGGACGCGCCGCTCCTGATCATGACGACCGAGATCTTCCGCAACACGATCTTCGAGGATCCGGACCGCCTGCACGGCTTCGACTTCGTGATCTTCGACGAAGTCCACTACATCGACGATCGCGACCGCGGCACCGTCTGGGAAGAAGCGATCATCTACGCGCCGGAGCACATCCGCATCGTGGGTCTCTCCGCGACGGTGCCCAACGTGAAGCAGCTCTCCGACTGGATCGAGCGCGTGCGCGGGCTCCCCGTCGACGTCATCATCGAGGAGCGCCGCCCCGTCCCGCTCACGCACAAGGTCTGGATCCCGGGCCGCGGTCCGCGAGCACTCGACGAGGTGAAGCGCTACTTCATCGAGATGGGCCAGCTCCGGGAGCGCGACCGGCATCGCCGCAGGAGGAACCAGGGTCGGTCGCCGCGCGGGCCGAACCGCCGCGCGCAGGCTCGGCTCATGGACCGGGCCGGCGACGACCTCGTGGACTTCCTCACCGAGCGCGACATGCTGCCGGCGATCTACTTCTGCTTCAGCCGCCGTGACTGCGAAGGACTCGCCCGGCGCCACGCGATGCGGGACCTCCTCACGACCGAGAACCGGCGCAAGATGCTGGAGCTGTTCGACGACCTCGCGACGCGCTACGAGGTGACGGATCGCGACGAGACGCGCTTCCTGCGCGGCATGGCCGCCCGCGGCGTGCTCTTCCACCACGCCGGCATGCTCCCGATCGACAAGGAGATCGTGGAGCGGCTGTTCAACAGCGGCCTGGTGCGCTTGCTCTTCGCGACGGAGACGTTCGCGCTGGGCGTCAACATGCCGGCGCGCAGCGTCTGCTTCCACGCGCTCAGCAAGTTCAACGGCATCGCCTTCGGCCCGCTGCTCGCCCGCGAGTACTGGCAGATGGCCGGCCGCGCCGGGCGCCAAGGCATCGACGACAAGGGCTGGGTGTTCGCGCTGCTCGACGAGACGTCGATCACCTACGACAACCTCCAGTGGTTCCACTCCGGCAACTCCGAGCCGGTACGCAGCCGCTTCAACCTGAACTACTCCGCCATCCTGAACCTCTTCCGGCGCGTGCACGAGGAGGTGCCCCAGGCCTGGCAGCGCTCCTTCGCGCGCTACCTGCACGAGAGCAAGCGGCATCACTTCGAGCAGGGCAAAGGCAAGGGCAAAGGGAAGGGCAAGAGCGGCCGCCGCGCGCGCCGCGGGCCCAAGGAGGGCCAGGGCGCCAAGGTCATCCGGGCGCGGCTGCAGGTGCTGCGGGACCACAACTACATCGAGGGCGAGGACCTCACGCGCAAGGGCGAGCTGTGCGCGCACGTGAACGGCTACGAAGTCCCCGTCACCGAAGCCTACGACGGCGGCTGGATCTTCCGCTGCGATCCGGTCGAGGCCGCCATGCTGTTCTCGGCCATGGTCTACGAGTCGCGGCCGGCGGACTCCTCATCGCCCCCGACACGCAAACTGAAAGGTGTGCGCGTGCCCTTCGAACTCCACATGGAGGCGTTCGCCGCGCACGAGCGGGCGGAGGGCATCCGTGACCCGCTCCGGCCGCCGGACTTCGGCATCGCCGGGCCGGTCCAGCGCTGGGCCGAAGGCGCCAGCCTGGAGGAGGTCCTGGACCACACGACCCTGGCCGCAGGCGATCTCGTGCGCGTCCTCCGCATGACCATCCAGCTGCTGCGACAGGCTGCGCATGCGCTTCCCAAGGGCGACCCGTGCATCGCCGTGCTGCACGAGGCGCGACACAAGATCGACCGCGACGACGTCGACGCCCGACGCCAGCTGGAACTCGGCTAGGTACGGGTCGCGCAGTGACGACGGGCCCGTTGCTCCGCCCCTAGAATGGCCCCATGAGTAGCGGCTCTTCCGACCCCGACGCTGGGAAGCCTCGCAAGCCGAAACCGGTCAAGCCTCGTGTTGTGCCGCAGAAGCCGGTCGTGCCCAAGCCGGTTGTGCCCAAGGCGGTCGTGCCCAAGGCGGTGAAGCCCGCCAAACCTCAGGCGGTGCCCCCGAAGAAGCCGATGGCCCCGAAGGCCGTCCCACCCAAGGCAGCCGCCCCGCAGGGCGGCAAGCCGGCGAAGCCCGCACGTCGTGCTCCGGCCAAGGCGGTCGCACCCAAGACCCCGCGCGCCAAGCCGGCGGAAGCGGCGGCGCCCCCCACGGCCCGCCCCGGCTCGGAGGCACTGCAGCGTGAAGCCGCGGGCGACCCGCTCATCGGCAAGACGATCGGCCGCTGCCGCATCCAGGCGTTGGTGGGCGTCGGCCGGACGGCGCGCGTCTACGCCGCGCACTACGAGGCGCTGGACGACACCGTCGCCATCAAGATCCTGCGCCGCGACGTCGCCGAGAATCCCGTGCTCGTCGAGCGCTTCCAGTCGGAAGCGCGCGCCATCGCGAAGGTGGACAACGAGAACGTCCTGAAGATCTACGACGTCGGCACGAGCGACGACGGCTTCCAGTACATGGTCGTCGAGCTCCTCGAGGGCGAGGAGATCTTCGAGCTGCTCCAGCGCGAGGAACGCGTGGAGGCCATGGACGCACTGCGCATCGTGCGGCAGGCGGCCAACGGACTCGCCGCGGCCCATGTGCACGGGCTCGTCCACCGTGACGTCAAGCCACAGAACCTGTTCCTGCTCGAAGACGGCACGGTGAAGGTGGTCGACTTCGGTCTTGCCACCGGCATCGATGACAAGAGCGAGCGCGTGGGCACGCCCCACTACATGGCGCCGGAGGTGTGCGAGAACGCCAAGGCTGAGACAGCGAGCGACATCTACGGACTCGGCATCACGCTCTACCACCTGCTGACCGGCCAGCCGCCGTACGCCGGGCAGGACATCAAGGGCATCATGCGCTCCCACATCAGCGGCGAGCCGCTGAGGCCGGAGCGCCGCCTGCCCGCGGGCCTGCCGAAGGACATCGGCGACATCGTGCGGCACCTCACGAAGCACGATCCGCTGATGCGTCCGACCGCGCCGGAAGTCGTCGAGGAACTCGACCGCGTGGGCGGCAAGGAACTCCGCACGAAGGAGTCGCTCAAGAGGCGGCGTACCCGCAGCAGAGCACGCTCGGCCGTGGCACGCCGCGAGCGCGCCGCGAAGGGCACGCCCGCCATCGCGGCCATCCTGGGCGCCGTCGTGCTCGCCGGCGGGATCTTCGCCATCGCCACCAGTGGCGGCGGAGGGGAGGAGGGACCGGATCCCGGCCGCGAGATCGTCGTCGATCCCGACCCCGAGCCGATCGAGGAGCCGGAGCGCATCAAGCCTGTCGAAACGGCGGACCAGAAGAAGGCTCGCGAAGAAGCCATCGCGAAGCGCGCGCGGAGCAAGGAAGGCCTGGAGGCCTTCGCACGCGCCGAGCAGTGGGCCCGGGAGAACTGGCACGGACCGCAAGACACCGCGGCGGTGCTAGCGAAGTACGACTACGTGCGCAACCAGTGGAGGGGCCTTGCCGCGGGCGACCGGAGCAACGATCGCATACGCGCCATCCGGGCCAAGAAGGTGCACCCGCATCCCGACCGGGAGTGGACGAGCGCCGACCAGCTCGCCGTCGTGAAGGAGACCTGGCGCATCGTACGCCCGCAGGTCGAGGCGAAGATCGCCAGACACGAGTATCAGGCCGCCCGCGAGCTGGTGCCGCCGGCGGTGTCGGAGGAGAGCGGCAGCTTCTCTCGCGAGCTCGACTTCTGGCGCACGCACACGAAGCACTTGGTGGACTTCCAGCGTGCCGTGGAACGTGGCGTCGTGAGCCTGCCGCAGGACGACCGCAGCATCGCGACGCCTGACGGCGAGGGTGTCCTGCAGAGCGTGACGGGTGACGGCTTCGTCGTGAGGCTCTCGGCCCGCACGAAGACCTTCCGCTGGATCGACCTCGCAACCGAGGACCTTGCCGATATCGGCATGCGCCTCTTCAGCGGCAAGAGCCCCGACAAGTTGATCCTCCAGATCGCATTCACCTTCGCCCACAAGTTGCGCGGCCCCTTCTGGGACACGCGGCTCGAGTTCAGCGTCACCCCCGGCGCGGGCGCCTACGACTTGATCAACAAGGCGTACAAGAAGCGCTTCGAGGAGTGGGCAGAGAAGCGGTAGGGGCGGGCTGCATGCCCGCCCGAGGGCGGGCCGCTCCAATCCGGACTTACCACGTAGGGGCGGCCTGGATGGCCGCCCGCGGAACAGGGTGAACCGTGGTGCAACGGTTCAGGGGTGCGGCTGTGTACGGCGTGGATAGGGGGCGCCCTGCCGCGTTCGCCACAAGGCGCCCCCTATCCACGCAGACGGTAGTCGAGCGGTCCGGAGCGTGGCGTGCGGATCACCGCGGTTCGAGGCGGACACTTCGGTCCGCCCCTACCGGGTAAGTCCGGATGAAGACAGGTGTGCCCTAGGGCGGGCATCAAGCCCGCCCCTACGGCCGGTAGCCCACCACCGCCGTCAGCAGCACCACGACGTAGACGGGCAAGAAGACCAGGTAGAGCCTGCGGTGGATGGAGAGGCGCAGAGCCCCCGTCACGGCCGTGAGGATCAGGAGGCCTGTGCCGGCGTAGGCCGCGCGCCGATGGAAGCGCACCACGTCCGGCAAGCGCTCCTCGACCCGCCAGCCCCAGAGCCAGGCGCCTACGAGCACCACGGTGATTCCCGCCAAGCTCAGGCTGGTGCCTGTGATCCCCCAGCGCTTGTGGACGGGGGTGTCCAGGCGCGTCCGGTAGGCCTTGTAGAAGCAGAACAGACCGGCCGCCATCACGAGCAGATAGGTGAAGTAGAGGACCGCCGAAGGCATGACCCGGGATGCTACCCCCGCCGGACCGGCCGCCTGAGGACCGAACTCCGGCCTCGGCAGGATTCGATTCATGCCCGGAACGTGGTCGAGAGGACTTGACGCCCCTGGACCGAAGCGTACCCTTCTCCCCCACACGCGGCCGTAGCTCAGTGGCAGAGCTCAACCTTGCCAAGGTTGATGTCGTCGGTTCGAATCCGATCGGCCGCTCCAGTTCCCCGCACCCCGCCCCTATCGGCGGGGTGCGGTTGTTTTTGGGAGGCCCGTCGTCTTGGCCAGGAACGCGAAGCGGGACGCTGAACCCAACGTCTACGTCGAGGACAGCGGCATCCACGGCCGAGGCTTGTTCGCCGCGCGCGATCTCGAGGCCGACACGCTCATCCTCACCATCGAGGGCCGGCCGACCCAGGAGGACGGTGTGCACGTCATCTGGGTGCATGTGGGCGAGGCAATGGAAGGCTTCGAGATCACCAACGAGGCGCGCTACGTGAACCACAGCCGCTCCCCAAACGCCGCGTTCTTCGACGAGGAGCTGTGGTCGCTGCGCCGGATCCGCAAGGGCGAGGAGATCACCCACCACTACGGCCCCGACTGGGACGACCTGTAGATAGCCCGTTCACGTCCGCTGACAAGGGTCGGACGTCCCTTGCCGGTGCCCCCATAATGACTGCCGGCTCAGGGCACGGACCGAGGCAGGATCTCCCCATGCGACACATCCTCTGCGCGCTCTCGCTCGTGGCCCTGCTCGTGGGCTGCGGCGGTGGAGGCGGCGGGGCTCCGCCCGCCTTCGAGCCGCCCCCGGTGGACCTCGGACTCGTAGCCTCCGGCAAGAGCACGGCCTTCCAGACGAAGGTCGTGAATCCCTTCGGCACGAATGCGACGGTCACCCTGGCGACGGCCAGCGCAGGCATCGCCGCGACGGGCGGGCAGCTTCCGCTCGTCCTGCCGGGGGGCGCCGAGGCGGACGTCGACTTGCAACTCACGCCTAGCAGCTCCGGCTCGTTCGCGGGCAGCGTCACCCTGGAGCTCGACACCGGCAGCCAGACGAACATGCAGGCGACCGACGTCTCGGCGACGGTCGAGGCCCGCACGGCCTCGCTGAGTGTGACGACCCTCGACTTCGGGTTCATACCGCTGGGCGGATCGGCCGACCGCTCGGTCACCTTCAGCAACACGAGCAGCCTGTCCGACGTCACCCTCTCGGCAGCGACGGTCCCGGATCCGGCCTACACACTTCTGTCGCCGACCTTGCCCACGACGCTCACGCCGGGCCAGGCGGCCACGCTTCAGATCCGCTGCACGCCGACCGGCCTGGGCGCCCCCAGCGGGGCGCTGCCGTTGGTGAGCAACGCGACGAACGGTCCGTTCAGCGTCTCCCTGAGCGCGTCCTCGGGCGGCCAAGACATCGTCACGTTCGACAACGAGGCCTTCGACGGCAGCGGCGACACCCGCGAGCTGACCTTCGACGCCCCGTCCGACACCATCGCGTTCATGATCGAAGCCACCACCGCCGCGGGAACGGAGCTTGGGCTACGACTGCTCACCGGCCCCGGCGGCAAGGAGTACGAGCGGGAGGCACTCGACGGCCCCTACATCTGGAGCGTCCAGAGCCGCATCTTCAACGCGCAGGTCCCGAACACGGACCGCAGCGACGTCCAGCTCGTGCCGAGCGGTGGGACGTACCGCTTCAAGCTGCTGCGTTGGTCCGGCAGCGCAGGCGACTGCGACATCCGCGTGATCATCCAGCGCCGGCCGGATGCCGACACGCGTGAGCTCGCGACACTGGATCTCAACGTCTTCCTCGCGGCCGGCATCGCGCCCACGGCGGCCACAGCGGAATCCGACAGCACGCTCCAGACGGTCCTCTCGTCGATGGGGAACATCCTGAGCCAACAGGGCGTGCAACTGGGCGACATCGACTACTACGACGTGACCGACACGACGTACGACGACGTCACCTGGAGCGAGTTCGGCGACATGCTCGAGCTGAGCTCAGCCGCGACGGAACCCAGGCTGAACCTGTTCTTCGTCCGCACGGCGATCGGCGGCGGCATCCTGGGCGTCTCGCCCACGCTTGGCGGTCCGTCGGTGAACGGCACGGAGCTGAGCGGCGTGATGAGCCTCTACAGCACGAACAACCCGACGTTCATCGGCTTGGTCGCTGCGCACGAGATCGGCCACTTCCTCGGGCTCGCGCATACGGTCGAGGAGACCGGCGGCCACGACGACATCGTGGACACCCTGGAGTGCCCCGCCTCGGGCACCGACAGCATCTGCACCACGGTCGGCGGCGGCTACCTCATGCACTGGCAGGCCGTGGGCGGAACGACGATCACGGACGGGCAGGGGCTCGTGGCGCGTGGTCATCCGCACATGGGACCGCGCTTCGTGCCTCCGGAGGCCTTGCAGGCCAAGCCGTCCGCTCCGCAGCCGGTCAGCGTGCCTGCCGGGACGTCGGAGCAGTGGTGCGGGACGTGCAAGTGCATGCATCGGACGCCGCTCAAGTAGCGCTCGGGCTTGTCCGAACACCTCCCGTGAACGTGAACGTTTGCGTGCCCGTGACCGGCGTGCCCGGGCAACGTGCCCCGTGCCCGGTCTTCTCGAGGCGGGAGGTGCATCGGGTACGTGAAGATCGGGAAACGGACACGTGGCCCGGGCACGCCGGTGACGCAGACGGGCACGTTCACGTTCACGAGCTGTGATCCGCAGCCTCCGGCTGCGGCTTACAGGACATCCAGGAGCTCGAACACCACCGACGAGCCACCGAGGTAGTGGCTGTCGCGGCGCGCCGCACTCAACACCGGCGTGCGCTCCTCGTCGCCCATCAGCCCCAGGGCGGCACAGGCCATCGCACGGTTGAGGTGCGCTTCCCCCTTGCCGTCGAGCACGCCGATGAGCGGACGCACGGCGCGCGCGTCGCCGATCCGCGCCAAGGTGATGGCGATCTGCCCCTTCACCTTCTGGTTGCGGATCTTCTTCAGCTGTTCCAAGAGCAGCGTGATCGTCCGGTCGCGGTCCTTCGCGGAGCCCCCGCCGAGTAGCCCCAGCGCGGTCACGGTGCGCATGCGCAGCTGGTCGCTGCGCGCATCTTCGCAGGCCGCACGCAGGGCGACGAGCACATCGGGACGCGATTCGCCGAGCAGCCCCAGGCCCAGCGCCGCATGGGCGCGCAAGTCGGGATCGGCATCGACATCCTCGAGAGCAGCGAGCAGGGGCTTCGCGCTCGAGCGATCCCTGGCGATGCCCAGAGCCGTAGCGAACGCGGCCCGCGCGTGGCCGTCCAGCCCACGATGGGCCAGGCCCTTGCGCAGGACCTCGAGCGCGCGCCCGCGCTGCGCCTGCCAAGCCTCGTTGCTGACGCCCTCATCGATACCGCGCACCGCGACGCTCAGCGCCAGGGCGCTGAACGCGCGATCGGCGGGCGACCCCTCCGCCGCAGCCTGCCGCAGGGCGCGGGCCGCGGCCGGAGCGGGCTCGGCAGCGCCGGCTGCCTCGAAGGCCTGCATGCGAGCGACGGCCATCAGTGCGAGCCTGCGGCTCGCGGGGTCCTTGGCTGCCGTGCGCGCGGCGAGCACCGCCTCGATCAAGTCCGTCCGTGCCTGGGGCAAGCGGCTGCCGATGGCGCCGGCCGCGATCACGGTCGCCTGCATGAGCGCGGGACCGGACGCCCCGCGATCCCGCAGATGCTGCGCCAGCAGCGCCGCATCGCCCTTGCCGCCCACACGGCCCAGCGTCAGGGCCGCCTGCGAGCGGACGAGCGCCGACCAGGAGCGGCCCTTCAGCTTGCCGCGACGGACACACGCCTGCAGGACGATCCGGCTCAGCGTCGGCACGTCCTCCGGGGTGTGCAGCGCGAGCCCCATGAGTGCGCCGACCTGCGCCTCGTCGGACAGGCCACCGGACCACCACGCGTCGAACAGTGTCTGGGCACTGGCCTTGCCGCCGTGCGCAGCGACCGTGGGCTGGTCCGCGAGGAGGCCGAGGGAAATCGCGGCGAAGGCACGCGTGCGCACGGCCTCCTTGCGATCCTGGAGTACGCGCGTGAGCACCGTGCGCACGGTGCGCAAGGTCGTGGCCGGCAGCTGACGGCGCTCGTCGCTCCGGCGCAGCTGGCCGAGGCCCAGTGCAGCAGACTCGCGCAGGTACTGCGGCGTGGCCGCGTCCTTCGTGAGCGCGCGGGTGATCAGCTCGATCTCCTCGCCCGTGCTCGCGATCTTGCCGAGGGCGACGTACGCCGCTCCTTCGGTGAACACCCAATGGTCGTCCGCCTTCGCGCGGAGCACGTCGCGCACGGCAGCCTTCAGTGCCTTGCGATGCGCGTCGTCCAGACGCCGCTCGGCGCGGCCCGCGCGACGACCGAGGGCACCGCCCAAGGCGAACAGCGGATTGTCCTGCGTGACGTAGGCGCCGCGGCGCAGGTCCTCGTACTCCTCGCGGTTGACCTCGTACCAGTAGATCCAGTCGTCGAGACCGGGGGCCTTCGCACGACTCGCCGGGCGCTTGCGACCCGGGACGACGTCCTTCGGTACGCCGCTCTCATTGGGTACGTCGGCCGGGTTCGGCGCGCCGGGGCCCGGCATCGGGCAGCCACCGTCGGCGTGGCCGGGCGTGCCCGCATCGGAAGCATCGGGCACGGCAGGCGAAGACTCGGCCGGGGGCTGGGCGCCGGCAGGACCGCTGAAGCGCCCGCCGCGGGCGAAGGCGTCGGCGGGAAGGCACAGCAGCGCGCCGCAGGACAGGAGCATCAGGAAGCAGGGGGTCCGTAGCCGCATGGAAGTCTCCCGGACTGGAGCCGTGGTGCGGACTCGCTGACGTGGTGCTGCCCCCGAGGCACCACACACGCCGTGCCGCAAGCGGCGGCTGTCGGCCGACCGCCGCAACCGACGGCCCCACAAGAGGTTGCGACGAAACGCCGCCGCGGACAAGGTGACGCCGTCCGAAACCGTGTGGTGACGGGACGTTACGTCAGACGCGGTAGGCGGACTCTGTGGGATGCAGCGGGCGGTTGAGCCACAGGGGCCGGCGCAGGCCCCCGGGACCGGGGCCGGGCACAGCCGTCGTCAGCCACTCCTCGTAGACCTCGATCGACTTGGCCGTGTCGACGAACACGTCGCCGTAACGGTCGGCCTCCCGGCCGGCTTCGACGCGCACGACCTGGTGCCAGCAGTGCATGCCGCTGACGGGATCCGGCTGGACGGGGAAGGTGAGGTTCTGGTTCACGCCGACCTCGCGCCACCAGGTGCGCTCGCTGTCGGGGTCGTCGCTCGCGTAGGGGCCCGTGCCGCCGGCCTGGCGGAACAGGAACGAGCTGCCCTCGCGCACGAGCTCGACCCGGCTCGAGGCGCGCTTCTGACCGCCGACATCGGGGTGCAGGCGCCAGCGGCCGACGTGATGCGAGCACGCCACGATCCCCGGATGGATGCCCTCGGTCACCCAGGCGCGCGGCACGAAGTGGCCGATGCGCGTGCTCACGCGCACGAGCGCGCCGTTCTCGATGCCCAGGCGCTCGGCGTCCTCGGGATGGATCCAGAGCGGGTTGGTGTGCGAGATCTCCTGCAGCCACTTGGCGTTGCCGGAGCGGGTGTGGATCAGCGTCGGCAGCCGGAAGGTCGGCAGGAGCGCCATCTCGCCCTCCGCCAGGTTGCGCCAGTGAACCTGCGAGCGGATGTAGCCGGGCGCCGCCTGCTCGGCGTGGCCCCAGGCCGCCAGCGTCGGCGAGTAGATCTCGAGCTTGCCGCTCGGCGTCTTGAAGCCGTCCTTCTCGTAGCGCTCCTGGCCGGCGTAGGGCACGTCGTACGCGCCGTACTTGCGCATGTACCCGAGCGGATCGAGCCCCTCCTTGGCAGCCCTCTCCGGCAGGCCGGGCACGCTGTTCTCGAAGATGTCCGCGAAGTACTCGTCGATCGAGATCGGCGTGCCTGGCTTCTTCTTCGACTCGTACCACTGCCGCACGCCGCGCGAGCCGTCCGGATCGATCGCGTGCGCGAGCGCGATCCAGAACTCCGCCTCTTCCCACACCTCACCGGGGTTCGCATCGCGCGTGAGGTCGACGGCGTCGCCCTCACGGCGCTTGAACTCGCGCACGACCGGCTGCCGAAAGCCGATCCACGTGCCTGCGTGCGTCTCCTGGCTCATGATGTCGTGGCGCTCGGGCCCGAGGCCCATGGGCAGCACGTAGTCCGCCCACTGCGCGGTCTCGGACCAGATGGGTGTCAGCGCAACGTGGCAGCCGACCTTGTCCTCGTCCTCGAGCATCTCGATCCACGCGCAGCCGTCCGGGTTGGTCCAGACGGGGTTGTAGACACGCGTGAAGTACGTATCGATGCGCTTCTTCTGATCACGCAGCAGGTGCGGCAGGAGGAAGCTCATCTCGTAGTGCGCGAGCGGCCACTGCTGCGGCCAGATCAGCTCGTTCCAGCGCTCGATCGGCGGCGGCGCCTCACTGGGCTTGGGCACGAACTTGTCCCACGAGTTGGGGTTGAGTCCGCCGGGCCGACCGAAGCTGCCTGTGAGCACGTGCAGGAACATCAGCGCCCGCATCGTCTGCCAGCCACCGAGGTTGCCGCTGGCCGTGCTGCGCCACAGATGGCTCGTGAACTTGCCCTCCGCGGCGGCGATCTCGTCTGCGAGCGTCTTCACGTAGGCGCCGTCGATGCGGCACTCCTCCGCGACGTAGTCCGCCGTGTAGCCCTCGTACGCCTCGGTGAGCTTCTCGAGGAAGCGCTCGAACGTACCGCTGCCCGCCTGGTCGTGGACGTCGAGCCACGCTTCCCAGTTCGTCCAGCGCTCGAGGAAGTCCGCGTCGATGCGGCGCGACTTCAGCAGCTCGTGCGCGACGCCCAGCAGCAACGCCGGCTCGCTGCCCGGCCACGGCGAGATCCAGTGGTCGGCGCGCGACGCGGTGTTGGAGAGCCGCGTGTCGAGCACCGCCATGCGCATGCCGCCCTCGCGCGCGGCGACGATGCGCTGCGCGTGCGGGTTGAAGTAGTGGCCCGTCTCGAGGTGGGCGGAGATCAGCAGTGCGAACTTGGCTTCGGAGTAGTCGGGCGAGGGCCGGTCCGAACCGCACCACAGCGCCAGGCCCGTCCTGGCAGACGCGCTGCAGACGTTGGTGTGGCTGTTGTGTCCGTCCACGCCCCAGGCCGTGAGCATGCGCGGGATGAAGTGGTCCTCGCCGGGCCTGCCGACGTGGTACATGACCTCGTCGTGGCGCTCCTCGTCCAGGGCCTTGGCGATACGGCCGCCGATGTCGGCGAGCGCCGCCTCCCAGGTGACGGGCTCGAACTGGCCCGAGCCGCGCGGTCCCACGCGCTTCAAGGGCGTGAGGATGCGCTCGGCGTCCTTGACCTGGTTGATCGTCGCGGGCCCCTTCGCGCAGGTGCGGCCGCGGCTGCCGGGGTGCACGGGGTTGCCCTCGAACTTCTGGATCTCGCCCGTCGCCTTGTCGACGTACGCAAGCAGGCCGCAGGCCGACTCGCAGTTGAAGCAGATCGTCGGCACGCAGCGGTAGTGGCGCGTCTTGCGCTCCGGCCACGCCTCCGGATCGAGCTCCGTCCAGTCGTCCCAGCGCTCGGGCGGCGGCGCGACGTTCAGCTCCCACGGCGAAGAGCGCGCGGGCGTGTCTGAATCGTTGCTCACGGAAGCTCCTAGGAGATGGGCAGCGCCTGGCCGGCGCGAACGAGGACGTCTTCCTCGGACCACAGGCCGACGAGGGCGAGGACACCGGCGACGAGACCACCGGCGGGCCACAGCAGCACGAGTGCGGCAGGCAGGACGATTCCCACGACCAGACCGAGCCAGACGTGGCGCCGGACGTACGGGCCGTGGCTGATGAGGCGCACGGCGCGACGGTACTCCGCCTCACGCTGCGCCGGCAGGAAGGCGTGCTCCTTCAGCATCGTGAACGCCGCGTGCACGACGAGCGCGCTGACGAACAGCCACCGAAGCGCCTCGGCCTGCTCCGCCGTGAGATCCATGAGGGGTGCCAGCACGAGCAGCAGCGCGCCGCCCGCGACGACGGCGTGCGCGAGCAAGTGCACCAGGAACGGCTTCCACTGCCACAGCACGCGCGCGCTGGCTTGGCGGAACAGCCAGCCCGTGTAGATCGCGGCCAGCACGGCGAACAAGATCGTGCCGCCCACCACGAGTCCGCGCAGCGCGGGCGATGGGATCCAGTCCCACGCGGCCACCGTCAACCAGAGCGCGAGGAACAGGCCGTAGAAGCCCAGGATGACGCCGCCACGCACGAGCCACGAACTCCAGTTCGGCCGCAGCAGGATGAAGAGGAAGCGGTCGGGGCGCTTGAGGTCGGCGATCAGGAGCCAGAGCGTCAAGGCGAGGAACAGCAGGCTCGACGCCGCGGCCACGGCCATCGCATGGCTGCTCGCCCCGGCGCTGCCGAGCCAGACCATCGACGCGAGGAACGAGCCGGCGGCGACGGACTTGGTGAACAGGTACGCGCCGACCTTCCAGCCCCAGAGCGAAGCACGCGGCACGTCGTAGGTCGTGCGCGCCTCGGCCTTCTGCTCCAACGCCTCGAAGACCTGGGCGTCGAGCTGGGGGCCCGGAACCTGGTTGGCCCACAGGTAGCCGCCCGCGGC
>JAHEIK010000055.1 GCA_024639415.1 Planctomycetota bacterium | reverse complement strand
CGGCGGGCACACGATCACGTACGGAGGCGCCGCAGGCAAGGCGCACGCGGTGCACGCCGACGGCATCGACGGCTCCGTGACGGTCCGCAACGGCAGGATCGTGCAGGGGGCAGGCGGGGGCAGGGCGTGCCACGGTCTGCGACTCCTCGCCATCAAGGCGGTGCGCGTTTCCGGCTTGGAAGTGACGGTAACGGGCACGGACGCCGACGGCATCTCGATCGTCAGCGTGTCGGACGACGTGCGGGTCGATCACTGCACGATCCACTGCAGGACGAAGAACGTCGTCGATCGCCACTGGCCCGGAGTCGCCGCGATCCGCATCGACGACGCCGGCGGCAGCGCGCAGGTGGATCACAACCTCATCGCCGCGAG
The DNA here is from genome assembly GCA_024639415.1 of Planctomycetota bacterium. Classification (GTDB taxonomy): domain Bacteria; phylum Planctomycetota; class PLA2; order PLA2; family JAEUHO01; genus JAHEIK01. The sequence continues at coordinate 13,695 of JAHEIK010000055.1, read as the reverse complement.
TCCGCAGTGGGGTCTGCGCCTGCAGGGCAAGACCTCGACGGGCGACGTGCTGGTGCACCACAACGTCGTGCGCGGCACGAAGGCGCTCGTCTCCAACGGCTACATGTTGGGCATCTACAAGCGCTCCGCAGACGTCTTCGAGAACGACTTGCACGGTGAGTCACGCGGCATCCATGTGGCCAGCGACGGCAGCGACGGCATCGGCTGCCGCGTGCACGACAACGTCCTCTGGGTGCAGGATCAGCCCAACCCGGAGTACACGGTCAACCACTGGGTGCACGGCATCAAGATCGAGGGCGCTCCCGACTGCAAGGTCTACGACAACGTCATCACAGGCGTCGCCGACGACGCTCACGCCGAAGTACGAGGCATCGACGTGGGCCTGCAGAACCACGAGGACCAGAACGTCCGCGGCGTGGAGATCGTACGCAACCGGGTCATGGCCGTGGCGAAGACCGCGCGCTTCCGCGCGAACGCCCTGATGTGGAGCGAGGGCACGGCGGGTGAGACGAACGACCTCGTGGTCCGCCACAACGTGCTCACGGCCACGGACCGCCTCATCATGCGCGAGTGGGGTGGCGGCCGCGGCGCGCTGATCCGGGACAACGTGCTGCAGCGCGACCTGAGCCTGGGTGCGGAGCACGAGTTCTTCGTCGAGGAGTTCGGCAACGGCGGGCAGCCCAATCCCGGCAACCGCCTGCTGGACTGCTACACGACGCTCGACCTGTTCAACCTGTTCGAGTACCACGCGGCCAAGCCCTACGACACCACCCGCGAGTGGACGCTCGCCTTCGTCGTGCGCAACGCCCAGGGCGCGCCGGTGGCCGACGCGACCGTCACGGTTACCGACGCCAAGGCGGAGCAAGCGTTCCGGACGCGCACGGGGCCGGACGGCCGCGCGCAGGGGACAGTCGTGCAGGCGACGATCACCAACGGATTGGCCGTCACCCAGCGTGGCCCGTTCGCCGTGGTCGTCAGCAAGGCGGGCGTCGGCACCTATCGGGCGACGGTCCCTGTGACGGGTCGTACGGCCCTCGACGTGAACCTCACGGCGGGCACGGCCGCGCCGGACGACACCGCGCCCGCCGCGCCGGAGGCACTGTTTGCGACGCCTCTCTCGGCCAGTCGCGTGCTGCTGCGCTGGTCCGCCGCCACGGAGGACGCCGGTGTCGCAGCCTGGGTCATCTACCTGGACGGTGAACTGGTCGGCTTCACGGACACGATGCACTTCGTGGTTCCCGGCCTCCCGGCGGGTGGCGTCGGGCGTTTCGCCGTTCGCGCACTTGATCTCGGGGGCAACCTCGGCGCTGCCGCGAGCGCATTGGCCACGACGCGGCCCGAGGACCGCGGGCCCGGCAGGTAGCCGCCCCGTGTGAGCCTTGCGCCCGCCTAGACTTGGGAGTCTGGGGGGCACCATGATCGACCGCTTCTTCCGTCAGTGGCTCGACAGTGACTGGAACCAGCGCGACGACATCGACGAACTTCAGGCACGCGAGCGCTCCAATCGCCGTCGAGCACGCCGAGCACGCAGCGCCCAGCGCAAGCGCCTCGAAGCCATCGAGGAGCAGTGCTACGAGCTGTCCCTCGTCACCGAGGCGATGGCACACCTGCTCATCGAGCACGGCGCCTTCGAGGCCGAGCGCCTGCAGGCGATGATGGCGCGCATCCAGGAGCGGCGGGATGCGGAGATCGAAGCCGAACTGGAGGCCGACGAGCAGGAGGCCCGCGCCAAGGTGCCCAAGCGCAAGCGGCGTCACTCGTAGGCTCAGCCGCGCAAGCGCTTCTGCTGCGCACGCGTTCCAAGGCCCCGGTTGCGTGCCCCCGAGGCGGTCGTGTCAGGACGCTTGCGCCCGCCGGATCTGCGGCGATCCGGTCGGCGCGCTCGCGGCGGGTAGCCCCCACGCCGGGACGCGCGTAGGGTGGGGCCATGTCCGACACAACGCCGCGCTGGGCGCAGATCGAGAACTGGCTGGCATTGCGCCACGGGATGTCCGAGGACGAGGTCCTCGAGCGCCTCGGACCACCCACCACAGCCAACCAGACGGGGCGCGACGCGCGTCGCTTCCGCTACGGCGTGGTGCGCGAGGGCGGCAACAAGCTGCACTCCTGCGGCTGGGTCGACTTCGAGAGCAGCGCCTCGAAGGGCTTCCGCCTGACGAAGTGGAGCGCACCGGATCTGGCGGAACTGGAGCCGCCCGGCTGAGCCCTCAGTCCAGCGCCTTGCGCAGCGCACGGATGTAGCGTGGGTCCGTCCCGCAGCAACCGCCGATCAAGCGCGCCCCCATCGCGAGCCACTGCCGGGCCGTCCGCACGTAGGCGCGCCGGCGTGTGCCGCCACGGAAGACCCAGCCTTGCTCGGCGTCCGGCCGTCCGCGCCCATTCGCATAGACGCCGGCGGGCAGTCCGGTCGTGGCCAGCAGGACCTCGAGCCCGCGGGTGGCGTCTTCAGGGCTGCAGCAGTTGACGAGCACCGCCAGCGGCTCGAGGTCCTCGACGCCGGCCGCAGCATCACTCAGGGACTCGCCGGAGAGCAGCCGCCCGTCCGAGCCGCACACGAACGAAACCAACGCGGGCAGGTTCCCCGCTCGGCATGCTCCGAGGGCCGCGCGGGCTTCACGCAGCGTGCTCATCGTCTCGACCAGGGCCAGGGTCGCTCCGGCCGCGACCAGGTGGCCGACGCGCACGCCATGCTCCGCCACGAGCGTGCCGTCGTCAGGTACGGCCGCAGGCTCATAGCAGTCGGCCACCGGCGCAATGGAGCCGGCTACGAAGACGGCGTGTGATGGAGCCGCCTGCGCCACGCCCTCCCGGGCCAGGCGCACCGCGAGTCGGTTGAGTTCGCGTGTCTGTGCCGCGAGCCCCGCATGCGCAAGCGTGATCCGGTCTACACGGAAGGTGTTCGCCGTCACGATCTGCGCGCCTGCGCGGACGTAGTCGGCATGAATCCGGCGCACGACGTCGGGAGCCGTCCGCAGCGCGTCAGCCGCCCACAGAGGTAGCGGTGTGGCGACGCCCCGCCGCTGCAGCTCCGTGCCCAAGGCGCCGGAGAGCAGCAGCGGGCCCCGCTCCAGCTCAGCGCGGAATCCGCTCCGTACGGGATGTTCGTGCAAGGACACGTCCGGAACGTAGCCGGTCGCCCCTGGGCCCTACTTCTTGGCGGGGCGCTCGATCTTCGCGGAGGCGCGGAGGGTGTCGAGGTAGGCGGTCTGGGCCTTCTGCAGGTCGCCCTGGCCAAGCTGCTTCTTGACCTGCTCCTTGACCTCCTCGAAGGGCTTGGTGCGCGCCTCGGTCTTTTCCTGCACCTCCATGATGTGCCAGCCGAAGTCCGTGAGGAAAGGCTCGCTGACCACGTCCTTCTCGAGCGTGAAGGCGAGCTTGTCGAACTCGGGCACCATCTGGCCCTTGCCGAAGAAGCCGAGGTCACCGCCCTTGGCCTTGCTCGGGCAGCCGGAGTGCTCGAGGGCGAGCGCGGCGAAGTCCTTGCCGCCCTCCTTGGCGAGCTCGGCCTTGATCTCCTCCATCTTCTTCTTGACGGAGGCCTTCTCCTCGTCCGTGGCGCCCTTGTCCACCTTCAGGAGGATGTGGCGGGCACGCACCTTCGCAGGCGTCTTGAAGCGCGCGAGGTTGGAGTCGTAGTGCTCCTTCGCCTTCTCGTCGGAGATCGGCTCCGTGGGCGCGTGCTTGTTGAGGAGCTTCTCCATCTTGATGGCGCGCGTGATCTCGACATCCGCCGCCTCCTGCGTGAGGCCGTTGCGCTCGAGCACCTGGGCGCGCGTTACACCCTCGGGGAGACGGGTCTCGATCTCCTTCCAGCGGGCCGCGAGCTCTTCAGCGGACACCTCCAGGGTCTCCTTCTCGATCGCGTCCTCGAGCAGCTTGCGCTCGATCATCATCTTCTCGGCCTGGGGGCCGAAGCGCGAGCGCACCATGGCCATCTGCGCGGGCGGCACGGGGCGGCCGCCGAAGACCATGCGCGCGATCTCCTTGTCGATCTCACCCTGTGTGATCTCCTGGCCGTTCACGGTGACGATGACCGTCTCCGGCGGCACCGGCGGACCCGCGGGCGCGGTGCCAGGATGCCCGGGGGGCATGGCCGGCTCCTTGGCCTCCTTGTAGTCCTTCATGGGATCGGCAGGGGGCGTCGCGTCGCCGGACTTGTCGGCACCGTCGTCGCGGACGACGGCCTTGGGCAGGTCGCTATTCTCGTCGCCGCCGCAGGCGGGCAGGGCGAGGACCAGGAGGGCGAGAAGCGGCAGGACCAACAGTCGGCCGCGGAACGTGTCGTTGATGGGCATCATGGTCCCGATAGTCCAGCAGAGAGGGTAGGGTCTGCCACATTCTGCGCGATCGTGAGCCCCTGGAACCGGCGCCGTGGCGCAACGATCTGGGCGATCCCGGCCGCATCCGGCCTGCCGATCCGCTGCTGCGCTGCGTATCGTGGGAGCCCCGTGGACGCCGAGTTCCTCATCTTCAGCAAGGACCGCGCGGCACAGGCCGACCAACTGCTGCGCTCGCTGGCGGCACACGTCGGGCTCCCGTACCGCGCGCATCTGCTCTACTGCGCCAGCACCCCGGCGTTCGCCGCGGGGTACGCGCAGCTGTTTGCCGAGCACCCCGCCGTCGAGCCGCTTGACGAAGGGCAGACGACCGTCGACGCCGCGGTGCGGCGGGTCGTGCAGAACGCCGACGCGCGGATCTTCGGCATGTTCGTGGACGACGACGTCCTGATCCGGGACGTGCAGCCCGAGGACGCGCCACTGCTGGCGCTGACGAGCGACGAGAGCGTGGCCTGCGTCTCGCTGCGCCTCGCGCCCCACAAGCTCCACTCGCAGACGCACGGTCGTGCCATGCGTGCCCCCGCCATCCGCGCGGGCACGTTCGACTTCGATCCACGGCGCTCCTGGCGCTACCGCAAGCAGCGCCACATCGCGAATGCGTGGCAGCGTCTGCGAGGACGGCCTACGCCGTACGACGGCTGCTGGCAGGTGCCCTTCTCGGTGGACGGCAACCTCTACCTGCTCGAGCGCTTCCGCGAGTTCTGCGCCGGCGTACCGCCCTTCCCCCACGCCACGGCCGTCGAGCCCGTGCTCATGAAGCACCGGCGGAGCTGGCCGGGGCCGCTGCGCGGTGCCCTCTACCCGGAGGAGCGGCTGGTCAACCTCGTCATGAACAACGTCGACAGCGCAGGCGAGCGCTATCCGCATCCCGGGCACAGCATCGCAGAGGCGAACGCGCGCTACCTCGCCGGCGAACGACTGGACTCCAGTCCGTTCGAGCACGGGCACTTCGACGCGTGCCACGTCGAGACCGCGCCGATCTTCACCGGGCCCTGAAGCCACGCCCAAGCCGCCGGATTGTCAGCACGCCCCAACAAGTTGGAGCGGGCTGTACAGCCTGCGCCTCCCGCCGTCGAGAGGAGCGTGCCGCGGTAGGTATGGAGCAGGCCTGGACATGAAGGACCACGAGATCGACTGCAAGGGCATGGCGTGTCCCGTGCCGATCGTCCGGATCAGCCAGGCCATGAAGTCCATGGAGGCCGGCGAGATCCTCGTCGTCGAGGCCGATGATCCGGCCTTCCCGGCAGACATCCGTGCCTGGGCCCAGATGACAGGCCACGAGCTCGTCGCCATCGAAGAGGGCGCAGTGATGAAGGCGCGCCTGAGGCGCAATGGCTGACACGCTGACCACCGGTCAGGAGGCCGCAGCGCCGAGCGCCGTCAAGACGCGCGCCGTGACCGTCGTCGTCCACAGCGGCGATCTCGACAAGCTGATGGCTGCGATGATCATCGCGAACGGCGCTGCCGCCATGGGCAGGCAGGTCTGCCTGTTCTTCACGTTCTGGGGACTCAACGCCCTCAAGACCGGGCGGCGCGCCCCCGGCAAGACCCTGATCCAGCGGATGATGAGCTGGTTCATGCCGTCCAGCCCCGCCAAGGTGCCGTCCTCACGCATGAACCTCCTTGGCTTCGGCCCGCGGCTGTTCCGCTCGCTGATGCGACGCAACGGCGTTCCGTCGCTCGCCGACCTGATCGAGACGGCGCAGGAGCTGGACGTGACGTTCATCGCCTGCTGCATGTCCATGGATCTGATGGGGATTCACGCGAGCGAGCTGATCGAGGGCATTGAGTACGGAGGCGTCGCGACCTACCTCGCGGCCGCCCAGGACGCCGACACGAATCTCTTCATCTGAGAGGCGAACATGGCCAACGACACCAAACGGCTACAGGTCCTGATCACCGCCGGCGCGGAAGATCCGCACAAGGCGCGTCAGGGTCTCGAGGCGGCGATCACCGGCCTTGCCCTCGGGGCAGAGGTCGTCGTATTCCTCACCTTGCGGGGCGCGTTCTGGACGCGTCCTCACACGCACAGTGACTGCGTCATCCCGGGCTGCGAGACCATCCCCGACCTGCTGCACGATCTCATCGAGCAGGGCGCGACGGTCGCATGCTGCCCGTCGTGCGCCATCCAGTTCGTCGGATCCTGCGAGATCGGTCACGACGTCATGGACGGCATCGAAATGCGCGGCTTGGCCGCGATGGTCGCAGAGACCCTGAACGGCACCGTCACCCTGACCTTCTGAGCGGAGATGGCATGAGCCACGACAGCTCCCCTCGAGACGCCGAGCTGATAGCACAGCTGCGCACGGAGAACGCGCGGCTCAAGGCGCAGGCAGCCGGCGTAGCGCGAGCCAACGCCCACGCGGCGGAGTTGATGGTGCAGCTCGACGCGGCCCGCGAAGAGCTGGCGGAGAAGAACGACCAACTCGGTGACGCCCTGCGTGTCGCGAAGGCCGCGACGGACGCGAAGAGCTCCTTCCTCGCCAACATGAGCCACGAGATCCGCACTCCGATGGCGGGGGTCATCGGGATGCTCGAGATCCTGCTGGACAAGCGACTGGACGAGGAGCAACGCGAGCTCGCGTGCACGGCCCTGCGCTCCGCCGAGGCGTTGCTCGACCTGATCAACGACATCTTGGACTTCTCACGCATCGAGGCCGGCAAACTCGAGCTGGAGCTGATCCCCTTCGCGCTCGACGACGTGTGCAAGCTGGTCATCGGCCTCTTCGAACGCCAGGCCGAGGCTGCGGGGGTAGGCCTCCGCTGGACCAAGACGCCGGAAGTCCCGCGCACGGCGATCGGGGATCCGACGCGTCTGCGCCAGATCCTCGTCAACCTGGTCGGCAACGCACTGAAGTTCACGAAGGAAGGCGAGGTCGGGATCGCCCTCTCCGTGGAGGCCGACCGAGGCGACGAGATCCAGCTGCGCTTCGACGTCCACGACACGGGCATCGGCATCTCGGAAGAGGCCCAAGCCAAGCTCTTCGACGCGTTCACGCAAGCCGGCGAGGACACGGCGCGCTGCTTCGGGGGCTCGGGCCTTGGGCTGTCCATCTGTCGTGAGCTCACGCTCCTCATGAACGGCACGATCGGGGTGCGCAGCATCACCGGTGTGGGCAGCACGTTCGCATTCACGGTCGCGCTGGGCAAGACGACCCAGGCCCAGGCTGGAGAACTCGAGGCCGAGGCCTGCTGCGCGGAGCGCAGGCGCTCCGAGAGTCGCACGCTGGCGCTGGATCTCCCGGAGGGGATGGACGCGCCCATGGTTCTCGTCGTAGAGGACAACCCGGTCAACCAGCGCGTCGCCACGGCGACGCTCGAAGGGCTCGGCTACCGACACACCCTGGCCGAGAACGGGCGCGAGGCCCTCGAAGTGCTTGCCGAGCAGTCCGTCGACCTGGTCCTCATGGACTGCCAGATGCCCGAGATGGACGGCTACACGGCGACGCGGCGTTGGCGCGAGATCGAGCAGGACCAGCATCTGCCGCGCAAGCCGATCGTCGCAATGACCGCGCACGCCATGCGGGGCGAGCGCGAGAAGGTCCTCGACGCCGGCATGGACGACTACCTGACCAAGCCGGTGCAGCGCGTACGACTCGCCGAGACGCTGGCACAGTGGCTGCGTCTCGACAGCAAGGCGCACCGCGACAGCGCCTGAGACGGCGGGCTTCGCCGAGGTAGGCTGCGCAGGTGCGGCAACGTCCCCTCACCCTGCGCCGGCCGACCGCGGTCCGCTGCCTGCTCGCCATGCTGTTCCTCCTGCTGTCGGGGGGGGCCGCGGCTAGCGCGCCGGCGAAGCGGACCCTGAAACTGAAGCGGATCAAGGCAGAGCGCTTCATGCTCTGCACGCACGGCCCGGCGCACGCCCTCATCCCCGGCAAGGCGGCCCGGATCGGCTCGTACGACGTCAAGCTTGCCGTGGAGCCCAAGGGGGCACGCTTCACGTGGCACCGAGCAGCGGAGCCCCCGGCCGGGGATCAGCCCTCACGGTCCAAACGCTCCGGCAGCAAGGGCTCGAAGTTCCTCCCTGCGCGCAAGGACCGCATCACGCTCAAGCTCGGCACGCGCAAGCCGGTGCGTTCGGTCCATGTGTTCCGCGACGACCTCGGCACATGGCATCACATGAATCCCGATGCGCTGGCCGTCACGGTGGCCGGGCGCACGCACCTGCTCTTCGACGCCGACTACGACGGCACATGGCTTGAGCCGGGCGTCGACTGGCTGGCACTGGACGGAGCGCGGCACGCCGTCCTGTGCACGAAGGGCATGGTGGTGGCCGACCAGCGCTGGGACGAGTTCCGGGTGGAGCAGGGCAGCCTGATCCTCACCGCCGAGGACCTCGCGGCCCCGCTCGACGACGGAGACCGCGAGGCCTACCGCTTCCTCAACTACGTGCGGCTCTACTACGGGCTCCCTCCTGCGTTGATCGAGATCCCGCGCAGCCGCAAGTGCGCGCTGCACGCCAAGTGGTGCGCAGCCAACAAGCGCCTGGCCCACGGAGAGACGCCCGGCACGCCGGGCTTCACGAAGGAGGGCGATGAGGCTGGCCACGCGAGCCTCGTCGCGCGTGGCCGCAGTTGGACAGATGCGCTCTTCGACTTCTTCGACACGCCGCTGCACGGCTACGACCTCTGCGCGCCGTTCTTCACCCGCACGGCGCTTGCCTGGCACGAGGGCTTCCTCGCAGTGTGGCACAAGGAAGAGGACGACTTCCGCTTCGATGGCCCGGCTTGGAAGCGCCCCGCAGTCTTCCCGCCCCACGGCTCCGATCGCATCCCGCTCACGTGGCAGACGGAGAGGCCGGATCCGCGCAGGGGTGACACGAGTGTGCGCTGGGGCTACCCGATCCGCATCTACCTCCAGAAGACGTTCCGGACCTACCCCATCACGCTCAAGGACCTGCAGGTCACACTCACGCCACTCGCCGGGGGCGACCCGGTTCCGGTCCAGATCGAGCCGCAGTCCGACCTGTTCTACGTTCTCCCGCGCGTGGCCCTGAAGCCCAGGACGGCGTACTTGCTGCGCGCTTCCTGGAACGAGCGCAACAAGGGGCCGGTCTCACTGCGGTCCACCTTCACCACCGGCACGAAGCACGGTCAGTCGCGCTCCGACCTCGAGCACTGAAGGCATGGAGCGACACGCGCGATGAACGTCCTCTTCGTCTGTGCACGCAACCGCTGGCGCAGCCCGACCGCTGCGGCCGTGTTCCGAGGTGATCCGCGCATGGCCGTGCGCTCGGCCGGGCTGAGTCCCAGCAGCCCGCGACGCCTCACGGCTCGTGACCTCGCGTGGGCGGACCTCGTCCTGGTGATGGAGCCCGAGCATCGCCGCCGGATCGTGCGCGTCTTCCGCGACGACTGCGATCTACCCCCGATCCGCAGCCTCGACATTCCGGACGACTTCGCCTTCATGGATGTCGAACTGGTCGACCTCTTGCGCGCTGCGACCGAGGCAGCGCTGGCCGACCACCTCGAACAGCAGACCTGAACTGCACGCAGGACGACTGGCGCGTCAGAGCGGCCGCGCCGGTCCCTCAGCCCGCATCCAGGCGTTGAAGCGCTTCGTGTAGCGATCGTCGATCGAGAGCTGGAACAACTCGTCGATCGCCAGCTCGTAGGGGTCTTCCCATACGCCCTCGGCGTCGTAGCAATGCAGATGGAAGCTGTCGTCGTCGACGTCCAGTACAGGGCCGACGTAGAACGCCGACAGCGTGCCGTCATCCTCGTCGTTCCAGACGATCTCGAGCCCCGGCCAGATGTCGCGCTGCTCCAGCTCGTGCAGCACTTCGCGCAGGCTGTCACACCGCTCGAGCCAGATCGGACTGCGAGCACGCCGCATCTCACCGGCGTGCAGCAGCACCTCGTTGGAACGACGCTCGAACTTCCCGTCCCGGAAGCCGATGATGCTGCGATGCGGCATGATCACGACGCCGTCGAACACGAAGTCGCGCTCCTCGCGCAATACGACGAAGTCGCGCCGGATAGCGGTCACGACGCCGTCGATCGTGTCTTCTTTCGGGTGGTTCGTGCGGAAGCGCATGCACCAGCCCTCGTCCAGCGACTTCTGCAGCTTGGCGCGGAGACTCATCCGGCAACTCCTCGATCCGTGGCATGAGGGTAGCGCGGGCAGCCTCGCGGCGGAACCGCACTCTGGTCGGGTCCGCGGTTGGGAGGCGGCTACGACCGAGGCTTGGTCGTGGCTAGCCCTCGCGGCCTCTCCGGCGCTTCTCGCGGCGCTTCTCGCGGCGCTTCTCGCGACGTTCCTCGCTGCGGCGGCGGGCGGCGTCGTCGTCGCGCTTCATCCACAGCCACTCGAAGAGCCGGACGAGGGCCTCTCCTGGTGAGGAGAACAGCAAGTCCAAGCCGGACCTGCGCTCACCGCGCCGCAGCTCGCGCTCGCGCGTCTTGCGCCGCGTCCGCGCATCGTCGCGGCGTCGCGGCGCCGGCGTCTTCTTGCGAGCAGACTCAGCCATCGGCCTCCCCCACGCAGTCTACGCGCCTACGGAGGGAGCCGAGGCGAACGCCTAGACCGGCGTCTCCAGCGCCTTGACGTAGAGCAGACAGGGGTTGGACACGTCCCACAAGGAGTCGAACACCTCCAACGGAGCAAAGCCGCGCACTTCGTAGAACGCCCGGGTTCGTGCGTAGGGTTCGGACCCGGCGGCCGGCGCAAGCGTCTTCACGTGCAGGTAGCACACGCCCCGCTCGCACAGCCAAGACTCCGCCGCACGCAGCAGGGCACTGCCGATGCCCCGCCCCTGGTGCACGGGCAGCACGCCCATCACATGCAGCTCCGCGGACTGTGCGAAGTGTTCCTTGATCGCGAGGAACGCAATCGCTTCCTCATCCTCGAACGCGGTCCAAGTCGAGAGGCCTGGCGCGGCAGCGACGTAGTCGAGGATGGATTGCTCGATGCCGAACCAGGCAGGCAGCGCGCGCAGGACCGTGTCGACCACAGCGGGGTCACCGGGCGCGGGGCCAACGATGTTCAAGCCCCCTCCCGGTGCGCCGCGAGCGCTCGGTGGAGCGAGCGGCAGCGCTCCAGCCAAAGCCGTTCGTAGTCCTCCGGCGAGAGGACCCGACCCTCGAGGTCGGCGACGGACTCGATACCGGCGGCGCGGCACCACGCGACGCAGACTCTGTACGCGTCGTCGTCGAGATCATCTTCGTCGTACACGATCTCGACACGCTCCAAGCCGGCCCGATGCGCCACGAGCGCGCGCGTGTGGCCATCCGTCAAGACGAGGCGCGCGCCATAGCGGCGGACCGGAAGCGGCTCCCGCAGTGCGCCGCTGCCTGCGACAGCAGCCAGCTTGGCGCTCGAGATGTGGAGCTGGCTCGGCTGGAGTTGGCGCAGAGGGAGAGCCTGCAGTCGTGTCACCCTCCCAGGAGAGCAGGGATCCCACGCTCATGCGATCTCGTACCGGCTGCGCCGGGCGGCCGGGCCGTGGCGGCTAGCGCCGGGGCGCGGCAAGCTCCGTGCGCGGCGAAGCGACGAGTTCCTGCACACGCTGCCAGTCGCGATCGAGTCGCTCGCGCATGCGCGGGGCACGCTCGGGCGGGCAGACGCGGGCCGCGTGCAGGTTCAAGCGCAGGCGATCGCGCACACGCCAGTAGTGGCGCACGTGATCGCAGAACTCTCGCGAAGCCCGCCCACGGAGGCGATAGGCGTGGGACGTACGACGCTCGAACTCACCGCACAGGCCATCGAGACGCCGTCGGAGTTCCCTCGCGCGCCGGCGGATCCTGGTGTTGTTGTGGTTGTCGTGGTCGTGCATCGTGGGCTCCTGATTCAGCTGGGCTCTTCAGCGAGGTTGTTGCGGCGCGAGCCGCGTACGACTGCATCGCAGTCGTGGCTCGGCCGTGTGTGCGCAGCCGCATACGTGCGGTCTGCGCGCTCCTAGCGAGTTCGGCGGCTCAGCCGCCGTTGCGCTCACCCGTCCCGCCGTTGCGGCGTTCCAGCGGAGCCTCGCCTCGACGGGCTTCGGCTCCGGATGGCGCAGATCACGATTCGCGCTGTCTTCAGTCGGTGCTGCACTCGATCAGCGCGATCGTCGATCACAATCGCTTTCGTGTTCGCAAGAGCATAGCACGATGCGTGGGTCAGTGCGAGCGTGAGGACGTCGCGGCCTTCATGAGCGCGTCTTCAGGCCGCTGCGCGCCGCCGGACAGCGCCGCGGCCGCGAAACGCCTCCCCAACCGATCTGCGGAGGATGCAGTCGCGGCAATGGGTGGTGCGACCGCACCCTTCCGGCGCCTGCACCGCATGAATGCAGTGCATGCACGTCACCGGCTAACGCGTGGACCTGGTCCTGCGACTCCACGTCCAGCACGCGCGCAGCCGCCGCGTTGCACTCGAGGATGGCAACGTCCTTGTCGACGACGAAGAGCATGGCGGGGACGGCGTACAAGAAAGCGCGCAGCAAGCCGGTTGGATCCGCGAACAGGATCTCGGCCAGGCACGTGTCGATCATGTCCAGGGCCCTCGCTGGCCGCGACGGTACGTGCATCCACGCTGGCGGAGAGGTGCCGAACCGTCGAATGCAGGCAGGCCTCGGCGGCGAAGATGACGCCGCAATGACGCGCAGGGGCTCTCCTGCCTCGTATGCGCTACCACCACACGGCAATCGTCCTGGTCGCCCTGATGCTCGCTCCCCTCGCGGCGTGCCGCTCCGAACCGGCGGTCGAGGAGCAGTCGGCGCCCGAGACGGTCGCACCGGCTGCCGTCGATGCTCCCGCGTCCGCGGAAGAGCAGCTCACGGCGGAGATGCTCCGCCTCGCCGCCACGCTGCGCGCGGGCATCAGCGCGCTGGAGCGCGGCGACATCCGGCGCGCGCGGACTCAAGCCTCTGCGGTCCTGAACGAGCAGCCGGACAACGTGCGCGCGCGTGGACTCCTCGATGCCGGCGGACCGAGCGCCGCGGCCGTGTTGCGCATCTGGATGGATGACTTCGACAAGGCGCCGGACGACGCCAAGCTCCTCATGTGGCCCAGCAGGTCCTTCTGGCGGCGGGTCTCGGACGCACGACGGCTCGCGCGCTGACCCGTTGTTTGACGGGGAGGCGCGCGGGATGGCAAGATGACCGGCGTTGCACAACTACGTACTGTGGGGAGAGGCTGATGGCAGAGAAGCGCGACAACGTCGTCTCGGACTTCGTGGACCTGAACATGCGGATCTACCGCGGCGCCGTCGACATGTGGGCCGGCTGGATGAAGGGCATGGTGCGATTCACGCCCCTGGGCCTGGCCTTCGGTGACGGCGACGGGGCCAAGGAGATCGTCCTCGAGGGCGAGAAGGGCAAGCCCCTCAAGTCCACCTACACCGTGAGGAACTCCGAGTTCCGCACCGTAACCGTCCG
>JAHEIK010000054.1 GCA_024639415.1 Planctomycetota bacterium | reverse complement strand
CCTGCGAAGCGGGCAGGTATCCGAAGTCGGCTTGGCGCAGGAGCGTCGCACCCAACCCTACGAGTTCCGGCGGCTCTCGGGGGGTGCGTATACGGCGCACCCCCGCCACTATCCGCATGTCGGGCGGATGACGTACCTGTCCGATGCCGACGGGAAGCTGTGGGCCAAGGACACACGGGGCAAGGCCCTCGCCGCAGCACCGGCCGATCCCACCAAGGACGGGTGGATTCCCGGTGATGCATAGGCGCGGAGCCTCGCTCCGTCCCGTGACGGCGGCGACAACGGGTGAGGACGCAGTCGCGTCCTCGTCCCGGGAGGGATTGGTGATGAATGGCAGGCCGCCCCCGAAGCATGGACAGCGCCTGGTTTGGATTCTGGTGCTGGTCTTCGTAGGTGTGTGGACGACCGGTGCGCCGGCCGACCCGCGCGAACGCACGAAGCCACGCCTGGTCCGCAGCATCGGTAACGCCGGCGCGCAAACCGAGTCGGCACACACCGCCACCGTCAAGACGCTGGGTGCGCTCAACGCAGCAAAGGCGCACGGGGAGTTCACGCAGCGGCGGGCCGCGTTGGCCTCCGAGGCGTGGTTCCTCGCCGGCCCCCGGGGACGGGCGCTCGAGGGCAGCGAGAGCAAGCGCCGGGCTGAGGCGGTGCGTGCGGGCTCGGAGAGGCTGCGTGCAGCGGCGGCGGAGTTCGAGCGGGGAACCAACGCCGCCGCAGTACGCACGCTGATCCGCACGGCCGAGGGGGCGACCCAGGAGGTCCGGGAGCAGCTGATCTTCCGGACGGACCTGCAAGACAACTTGGCGCTGGTGGCTGCGCGTGACCGGCTGGCGGCACAGATCGCGGCCTTGCGCATCCGCGTGCAGGCGTACGTGGACGAGGCCGTCAAGGCGAGGAACCTCGAGCGACTGAGAAAGGCCGAAGCGCTCCTGCGCATACACAACGAGCGCTTGCAGAGCATGGGCATCGACATGGCGGCGGCCGCCTCCAAGGCGCGGGCGCTCACGGGCAACGCCGACGACACGAGGGCGCGCGAGCAACTGGCACAAGAGAACGCCGACTTGGACGCGGCCCTCGGCGCCGTGGAAGCGCGAGCACGCGAGGCCCAACTCCTGCTCGACGCAGCGACGCATGCGAGCGTGTTTCCGGAGGTCATCCTCTCGAGAGGGTCAGTCGCCCTGCGTAGCCGCGACGGGTCGACTCTCGCGTTGGGCGCAAGAGGGATCCGGCCCGGCGATGAAGTCGTCACGGGCGCGGATGGTGCTGCGGCCATCCGTGGCGCGGATGCGTTCGTGCTCGAAGTCGGCCGGAAGTCCCGGGCGCTGCTTGCCGACACGGAGCTTGTCATCGAATTTCTCGCAGGCGAGATCCGCTATCGGAAGTTCAAGACCTACCTCAAGAAGGCTACGTCGCGCGGATTCGAGATCCGTACGACCTACGCAACGGCGTCCGTGCGTGGGTCCGATGTCGTCTTCATCCACGAAGGGAAGGACCTCGTCGTGCTCGTACGAGAAGGCAAGGCAGAGCTTGCGCTGAAGGGCGGAACGCGTGTCGACGTACCCGCCGGCCACCGCGTACGGCTCGTCGAAGGCAAGACGGCCACGCGTGTCGAGCCGCTGCCAAGCGGCATGTTTGCTCGTCGGTGCCAGTCTCTCTGGAGCGGGCGAGAGCCGCGCTAGGAGCGGGCCCGTCGTACGCGAGTGCGGGGGAGCGCGAAGGGCGAGCCGCGGACGGGGCACGGCGAGCCTGCGCGCGCTCGGAGGCGCGCCGGGTCCCGCACGAAGGTCGGCGGATTGACCGGCGCCCCTGTCGCGGCGTACGGTGGCGAACCTGTGGCGGCCCACTGCACGGTCGTCGGCGGCCTTCGTGCGGACTGAAGGGAGTCTCTTCGTGATACTCGCATCCATCGCGCCCGTGATCGTGCTCGGTGTCCTGGCGCTTGGCGTGGTCATGGTCGTCGTGCAGAAGGCGCAGATCCGAGGCGCGCGGAAGCGCCTTGCAGCGCAGGGATTCCATGTCTCGTCCATGCACGGCGGCTTGCTGGGCTCCTACGTAGCGGTGGACCGTGACTCGAAGCGCGTTGCGCTGAAGGGCCCGCGAAAAGGAGTCGGCTCGACTGAGGAAGTCTACTCCCTGGCCGCGGTCCAGAGCGTGACGAGCGACCCCAGCAACGCCTCCGTGGTGGAGCTCGTCATCATGCCGAAGATGGGCTCGCTGCATGAGTATGTCATCACGCTGGACGATCGCCACGTGGCCACCGACGTCATCAACGCGCTTGGCAAGCACGGTGTGGGCGCCTCGGACGGATGGGGTGTCGCGTATGTCGACGATGACGACGCATGAGAACGCACTCCAGGGCGCTGCTCGCTCGGTCTACCTCGGGCTGAGCGCCATCCTCGTCGCCACCCTTCTGGGGGCCGGTTGCGGAGGCGATAGGTCAACGTCGCCCTCTGAAGGAGATCGGCGGCTCCTCGGGCTGTGGGTGCCGGCCCACCCGAACGCCGCCCGTGGACTGGCCGAGCACTCCTTCATCCTCTTTGCCGAGGACGGCCATCTGGAGCAGTTCACCGGCAAGGAGGGAGTCGCGGGGACGTATCGTGTGGAGGGTGGTGACTTGGCCCTGGCCATGGGGGGTGATCTCGGCGTCGCGCGCTTTGCCTGGTCACTCGAGGGCGGCGCCCTGACCCTCTCCCGTAGCGAAGGCCAGCGACCGTGGACCGGCGTGTTCAAGCGCCGTGCGGAGCTTGGGAGCCTGGACGATGCCAAGGCCGAGTTGACTCCCCTCTTGCGCCGATTCGTAGAGGAGTTGGAGAAACGGGCGCGCGTGGAGGCTGAGCGACATTCGCCCGGCGTGGCTGCCGCCGTTCGTTCAGGTGTGGACACCGACTTCGGGCATGCGCTCTCGACGTCCGAGATCGAACTCTCGGCCATGGAGCACGATGGGACGCGCCATCCCCTCCACCTGCGCTGCACCTTCGTGCGTCGCGCGCGCCGGTGGGCTCTCGCGCGCGCACGACGGGCCACTACTACGAACCGGGCCACCGCCTGGCACGACCTGCTGCCCTCAGACGACGAGGGACGCTTGCAGGCTCGCACGGAGTCGGATGCTTTGGCGATGCTGGTGCTGGACGCTTGGCAGGCGGCGCAGCGCTCCAGATAGCCGAAGGGTACCGAGTTCGCACGGCGGCACACACGCGCCCTTGCGGACGCGCGGTCGACTCATACCATTGCGGCGCGCCCCCCGGCTTGCGATGCTCGCGTGCATGTTGCGCACCTGCCTCGGCATCACGCTCCTGTTGCTGGCCGCCGCGTGCGGCGATCAGGGCACGACGACGTCCGACGCCGGGCCGAGCCTGGGAGAACCGACGCTCCCGCTGTCCGTGCGGGTCCTGTCGTTCAACCTGCGCTGGGACGGCCTCGAGGACGGGCCGAACGCCTGGGTCCATCGACGCGATCTCGTGTACCGCGTGTTACGCGAGGAGGACCCCGACTCCATCGGTACACAGGAGCCGATGAAGCGCCAGATCGCGGATATCGAGGACGCGCTTCCGGCGCTGGCCAGCTACCGGTTCGACAACGACCCCGTCTTCACCCGTACGCAGCAGATCCTGTATCGCAAGACGCGCTTCGAACGCCTGGACGCGGGAGGCTTCCTCCTCGCCGACGGCACGAACGAGAAGGGCACGGTCCGCTACTGCACGTGGGCACGCCTGCAGGATCGCGAGACGGGACGTCGCTACGACCACTTCAACGTGCATCTGGACCA
Organism: Planctomycetota bacterium; assembly: GCA_024639415.1. Lineage (GTDB taxonomy): Bacteria > Planctomycetota > PLA2 > PLA2 > JAEUHO01 > JAHEIK01. Next base: position 10,309 of record JAHEIK010000054.1, on the reverse strand, counting down.
CCGCAGCAAGGCATCTCGCATGCAGAGCGCGGTGCGACTGATGAAGCACATCGCAAGCCGCGACACCGACGTACCGTTCGTGCTCACCGGTGACTTCAATGCGCCCGAGGACGGCCCCACGATGGCCTTCCTGTTCGGGCGGGGGACGCTCCCCGACGCTGACGGCGTGGCCTACGAGAACCCCATCCCGCTGGTGGACACGTACCGTGCCCTGCATGGCGAAGCGCCCGGCTCGGGAACCGCCGGCGGATGGCGCGGCAACCGCAGGAGCCGCAAGATCGACCACGTCCTCGTAGCCGCCGGCGCTGCTACCGTCCGCGAAGCCTCGATCGTGCATACGAATGAAGACGGCCGCTATCCATCGGACCACTTCCCGGTATCCGCAGTCATCGAGTGGCCGTAGCCCGGGCCTCTGCGGCTCGGACGCAGCGCGCTGCCCTAGGAGCGCCAGCGCTTGGCCGCGTCGGACCAAGCACGCGCCTGCGCCGGATGATCCTCGCCGCTGAGCGCCCTCAGGGCCTTCCAGACGGCGTTGCGCAGCGCGCCATCGCCGTCGTTCAGGTGCCGTACGAGGTCCGGCGCGACGCTCGCCCGGTTCAGGCGCACCAACGTGGCGCAGGCGAGAACCCGCACGCCATCGGTGCCGCGGTCGACGAGGCGCACGATGCTCAGCAGGTCCTTCGTGCCGATGAACGGATGCTTGCCGATCTCGCGCAGCGCGCGGGCGACCTCGACCGGGCGATCGGAGTGCAGCGCCAGGGAGACCTTGCTCTGCTTGCGCCACGCAATCTCGTCCATGCGCCAGCGCTTCCACGACTCTGCCGAGGAACCGGCGGATGCCCCCGTCAGGGCGCGCAGGGACGCGACGGCGGCACGCTGCACGCCGCCGTCGTCGTCGTCGAGCAGATCGACGAGCGGCTGGAAGGCGTCCGAGCGACCCGAGCGACCGAGCAGCCGTGCGACGGCGAGTCGCACACCGCGCTCCCGATGCTTGCGGAACTCGAGCAGGGCTGCGATCAACGGCAGCTTGCTGAGCACGACCGGCGAGGCGTCGTCGAGCACGCGGAGCAGTTCGGGGATGCCCTCGTCCGCACGCTGGACCATCGTCAGGACCGCGGCAAGCTCGGTGCGCGTGCCGCGCTCGGCCAGGACCTGCGCGGTGGGTGCGTGCAGCGGCTGAGGCACGCGGCGCCAAGCCGAGAGCAGGCGCGTCACGGACGCGCGGTCATCGAAGACCGTGTGCAAGACGGCCTGCCAGGCGCTGACGACAGCGCGAGAGCCGACGGCTGTGCGCTCGACGCCGTCCACGAGATCGATGGCGAGCGCGAGAGACGAGCGGCGCCCGAACACGGCCAGCGTGTGCAGGGCGTCCAAGCGGGCCGCCGTGCCCTCGTGGCTGCGTACGTACTCGTCGAGGTGACGTTCGAGGAAGATCACACGATGCGAGGCGATGGCGCGCTCGAGTACGTCCACGGACGCATCCGCCTCACGGGCCTGCACGTCCCGGCGCGCAGCAGCACGCCGATGCTCGGCGACGAGGGCCGGCAGGGCGGCCGTGCCGAGCTTCGTGAGCCGACGGGCCGCGTCCGCGGCCGACGCCCGGGGCTGCTCGAGTGAGGCGAGGATCTCGCGCACCTGGGCCTTGGCCGTCGGCTCAGCCGCTGCGAAGGCGGGTGCCAGCGCCATGGCGGCGAGCAAGGTGAAGATGTGGGTGCTGCGCATCGTGACTCTCATGGCTGTCGTCAGGGGGTGTCCGGCGAGACCTCGGCCCAAGCCTCCAGGGCCCAGCCGTTCTGCGGAACGTCCGTGGAGATGAGCGGAAGGCTCACGTCCCCCATCTGCAAGCGCCCGTCCCACTCCACGGCCAGCTTCGAGTGCGCCGTGCCGTAGGTGCGCTCGATCGCCACATGGTTGCCCGCCGTCATGGCCCCCACGACCGTGACCTCCTTGGATCCGCTCGCATCGAGGTTGACGTCGAGGAAGTCCTTCTCGGCGTACATGTACGCCTGCATGTACTTCAGTGTCCCGCCCGTCGGGTCGCCGAAGTAGATGTTCCCGCTGTCCTCGACGTCGGGATCCTCCAGGGCGATGAACGCGAGCGCGTCCTTGCTGGGGTCGTCGAGGCGGACGCTGTCACTGAAGGTGATGTTGCCGCGGACGACGAACGTCACCTGGACCCCGGTGCCCGCCGCCGTACGCAGCTTGAACGACAGCGTCGGGCGGTTGTGGATCCAGAGGTTTCCGTCGATGTAGTAGACCCTGCGCGTCGCGCCGGAGCCGTCGTCGATGGAGAAGTAGTAGGGGTCGGAGCCGTCGTCGCTGGAGTCCACGCCCACGACCTCGTAGGGGTCCTCGAGGAAGTAGTCGTTCTTGGTCGTACCGCCGATCTCCGTCAGACGGTCGTCCGGGTTGCGCCGGAAGATGTGCGCCGGGTTCGTGACCGGCAGCTGGTCTGCGATGCCGCCTGCGTCGTCGCTGACCGCCGTCGCCCCCGCGGCGAACTCGGCCGCAACATCGATGGTGCTCGGCCCCTCGAAGTCGATGCCGCGGAAGTCGAAGCCCGGCTGCGACACGCCGGCGGTGCCCGTCGTCCCGGTGATGGTGCCCTCGGCGCGCACTTCTCCCGGAAGCGAGGCGTCACCCTCGACCAGGATGTCGCCTCCGCTGTAGACGCCGCCGGCGACGCTGTCGGCCTGCGTACCCGTTCCCCCGAACTTCATCGTGTAGTTCGGATCCTCCGACGAGTTGCCGGCGAAGACGGCGTGATGGAACACGGGGTCCGACTTGCGCACCCGGCCCTGGATCGCACGCACACCGTTCGCGTAGATGCCACGCGCCACGATGGTGTAGGTCCCGTCGGCGTGGTCGACGCAGGTCGTCCAGAACGCGCCCTGGCCGAGTTGGAGCGGTGCGGCTTCCGTACCGAGGGCTCCGGTGCCGCCCGAACGCAGATCGGCGATGGCCGCGTCGAGACCGCTCTCGGCCAGGTAGAGCCGCTGCATGCGTGCCTGGTTGCCGCCGTGCTCCGTCTTGGCGGTCGAGACCGCGTTGACGGACGAGAAGCCGAGCACCATGATCACGACAACCAGCACGATGGCCATGAGCATGAGGTGGCCGCGCTCGCCCGCGGGACACGGGACGCCGCCGAAGGCATGATTGGACGTCGTCCTCATCAGTTCCTCATCCTCACCGCCGTCTCGCCGGTGCGCGTGACGACCCGGCCGTCGGGATTCACGGTCTGCAGCGACACGCGGACGTAGAGCACACCCTCGCGCAACTCCAGGCTCAGGCCGCGCTCGTCGACCAGCCCGTTCCCGTTGTCGTCGAGGACGTTCTCCTGCTCCCCCTCGAGGAAGCTGGCCACGTGGCGAACGATCAGCGAGCGCTCCTCCGACGGCAGGCCAACGTCCGTGACGAGCCAGATCTCCCCCTCGTCGACCAGGCCGTTGCGATCGTTGTCGATGCCGTCGAGGGGATCCCCGGCCGCTTGCACGAACTCGAGCCGCCGTGTGGTGCTCCAACCGATGCCGCCGGTGCCGTCGGGCCGCGCGCGCTCGTACGCAAGGGTGCTGCCCCCGTAGGGCGCATCGGGCGACGGGGCGAGGGACTCGGCTCGCGCTTGCACGAGCTCGCGTGTCAGACGGTCGCCGACGCGGTGGACCAGCAGATCGAGCTCCGAGGAGGAGACCAGCGAGGCCGTTGCGCGCCCTGCGACGAGCGAGGAGTGCAGCGCCACGACGATCGTGATCGCGAACAGGACGGCGCTCGCGATGACCTCGATCATCGTGAAGCCGCTCTGGCCTGTCGTCCGGCGTGCGCCGCGCATCACTGCCTCTTCGTCAGCAGGCGCACGACCTGCATGCTGTGGATCCCGTCGGCGTCGGCCCACGACAGCCGGATGGCGACGGGCAGCAGCTTGTAGTCCGCGCTCCGGTCGCCGCTGCTGGGCGCACCGTCCCCGTCGATGTCCCACGCCTGCGTGCCCCAGAGCGGTCCGACGACACCCTCGGCGAGGTAGCCGTTCACGTCCTCCGGGAACTCGATGTCGACGTCGAACGACGTGCTCCGCGGCGCGTCCTTGGCCGTCGGCGGCGCCGCCGGCGCCGTGACGTCGAGGAACGCGCTGCGCCGCGTGGGCGCGAGCGTGAACTGACTGCCCCGCGCGGTACCCGCGCCGTCGGGATCATCATCGGGCAGGCCGTTGAAGCGGGCGTAGAGCTCCTCGAAGGGGTGACTCTCGAGCTCCTCGACGAGCTGCCGCATCACGTCCGTGGCGTCGGCGACGGCGACGTTCGCGTTGTTCAGCTTCGAGCCGGAGAGCGTCATCGACGCACTGCTCAGCGTCGCCGCCGCCACGATGAGCATGGCGATGATGATCTCCAAGAGGATCATCCCGCGCTCCGCTCGCCTGGGCTTGCGGGTGCAGACGGGTCGAGCAGGCAGCGTCATCAGCGGGCACACCTCGTCGGGAAACGGACCGGGACCGCAGAGGCCCCGCGTCCCTATCGACCGATTGCGTCCCGACCCGGACGTCCTAGGGACGCCCGTCCCGACGGAGGCTTACAGAGCCCTACAGCTGAACCGGCCCCTCGTAGCAGGCGCGTCCCGACCCGTGGCAGTGCTGATGACAGGCCTCGGAGCCGTCCGGCCCGAGTGCCTCGCTCGTGCGCGCGCACCACCAGATCGGATCGTCAGCGGGGAACTCCTGCTCGTGGTCTTCCGGGAAGCCGACGAACTGCTCCTTCGTCGTGAGGTGGATGCAGCGCACGCGGAGCTCGTCCACGAGCCGGCGCGCGTACTCGCCCTTGGGTGCGTCCATCAGGCTCTCTCCCTCGCGGCGGCCAGGGCACGCTTCAGTGCCACCTTCGCCAACTGCACCTTGTAGGTCGTACCCGCCAGCGGTGTCGCGTCCGCAAGCGCCTGCTCGGCGGCCGTGCGCGCCGTCTCGTCGGTGCACGCCTTGCCCCTCAGCGCAGACTCCGCGGCTCCTGCGCGCCACGGCGTCGGTGCGACGGAGCCGTACCAGACACTGGCTTGTGCGATCTTGCCGTCCGCGTCCATTTCGTAGCGTACGGCGCACGACACGAGCGCCCAGTCGAACGCCTTGCGCTGGCGGATCTCGGCGTAGCCCACGAACTGCTTCGTGTCGCGCGCCGGAATGCGGACAGCCTCGATGACGTCACCCGCCGCGAGTGCCAGGTCGCTGGCCCGACCCTTCTTGGGTGAGGCCCACAGGCTCTCGAACGAAGGGACGAACGCCTGTCGCCCATCGGCGTTGCGGATCACGAGCTCGGCATCCAGTGATCCCAGCACGGGCGCGATGCTCGACGGATGCGCGGACGCACACGTCTCGTTGTCGAAGATGCCGGCCATCTCCTGGACACCGCCCTCAGCGCGCACAGGACAGCTGTCCCCGCCGCGCTTGAGGCACGGGAACGACTTGTGGCGGTAGTAGCCGCAGCGGGTGTGCTGCGCGAGGTTGCCGCCGATCGTCGCCCGGTGACGCAGCTGCGGACTCGCAGCAAGTGCCGCGGCCTCGCTGAGCGTCGGGAGGAAACGCTGCACGAGCGACGCCTCGGCCAGCCGCGCCAGCGTGGCGCGCGCCCCGACCCAGATCGAGCCGTCCTCCTCCAGCCGGATGTCGCTCAAGCCCTCGGCATCGCAGAGCGACACGAGCATGTCCGGCTCGGCCACGCGCTCCTTCATGCGGTCGAGCAGATCGCAGCCACCGCTGTGCAGCAGCCCCGTCTTCGAGTCACCGAGGGTCTTCGCTGCCTCTTCCGCGCTCCGGGCGCGTACGAACGTGAAGGCCTTCAACCCTGCCTCCTCTCGAGCGCCTCGAGGACGCGCGCGGGCGTCATCGGCAGGTCGGTGACCTGCACGCCGATCGCGTTGTAGACGGCGTTGGCAATCGCCCCGGCCGTAGGCACGGTCGCGGGCTCGCCGAGCCCCATCATGCCGGTGTTGTTGTAGCCGCTCACCACGGACGTCAGCACGACGTCGATCGGCGGGCAGTCTTGCATGCCGAGGATGCGGTACGTGTCGAACGTGGGATTGACCATGTCGCCGAGGTTGCGATCGGTCTGCTTCTCCTCGTAGAGCGCGTAGGAGATGCCCTGGATCACGCCGCCGTTCACCTGGCTACGGGCGGTCATCGTGTCGATGATGCGCCCGCAGTCGTGGACGGCGACCACGTTCTCGACGGTGATGACGCCGGTCTCGGTGTCGACGGCGACCTGCGCGAACTGGCAGCCGGCCGTCTCACCGTAGGCCGACTGGAAGTTGCGCATGCGGCGGCCCTGCACGCGCAGACCGTCCTCTCCGATCAGGGAGCACGCCGAGCGGAACGACGCCTGCTTGTCTCCCGGACCGTGGCACACGCCGTCCTTCCACGACAGCTGCGCCTCGTCCACGCCCCACTGCAGCGCCAGCAGCCCTGCGAGGGACTCCTTCACGCGCAGGGCGCCGTTGCGCACGGCAGCGCCGATCGAAGGCGCCGTCGTACTGCCTCCACTGCCCGGGCCGGGCGGGTAGGTCGTGTCGCCGATGCGCACGTCGATGTCGCCCGGCTGCAGACCGAGCTCCTCCGCGGCGATGATGGCGATCACCGTACGGGTGCCGGTGCCGATGTCCTGCACGCCGTTCTGGAAGGCCACGCCGCCTTCCTTGTCGACCACCACGTCGAAGACGAGCTGGTTGCGGCCGACGGTGTGCCGACCGGCGGCGCCCCAGCGCCCCGACGCGCAGCCGACGCCGCGCTTCACGGGCCCCTTGTCGGACCCGGGCTGCTTGCGGCGGTTCTTCCCCCAGCCGATGCGCTCGGCACCGATGCGCCACTGCACCTGGCGGATGGGGTGCTTGTCGTTCTTCAGACGCACGGCCAACGCGTCGACGCCGGCCGCATACGCGTAGCGCTCGATGATGCTCTCCAGCGCGTAGAAGCCCTGGGGATGGCGCGGTGCGCGGAAGGCCCGCCCCTTGGCGGAGAACGTCGCCACGCCGTGCTGCAGCATGGACAGATGCGGCAGGGTGTAGACCCCGAAGTTGGCCGCGCCGGCGCCGCCGCCCGAGCTGTTGCCCGAGGTGCCCCACACCTCGCCCTGCAGCGCGGCGATCGTGCCGTCCTTGGATCCGGCGAGCCGCAGGGCCTGGATGGAGTCCGGGCGATTGCCGCCGACGAGGTGCTCCAAGCGCCGGCTGAGCATCATGCGGACGGGGCGCTTGGTCTCGCGCGCGAACTCCGCGCACAGGACGTCCCACTCCAGCGCGCTGAACTTGCTGCCGAAGCCGCCGCCCATGTGCTGGGTGATCACGCGGACCTTGTTCCGCGGCAGGCCGAGCGCGCTCGTCAGCTGCTGATTGGCGAAGAAGGACGTCGCCTGCGTGCTGGCCCAGACGGTCGCCGTGCCGTCGGCGTGGATCTCACAGACGCAGCCATGCGGCTCGAGGCAGGAATGCGTCTGGATCGGCGTGCGGTAGGTCGCCTGCACCACGACCTCGGCGCCCTCGAACGCATCGTCGGGCTTGCCCCGCACCAGCGGCCCGCGGCGCGGCTGACCGACGTTGGTCTTGCGCCGCGGATCGACGACGACGGCGTCGTCCTTCATGGCGTCCTCGGTGACGGCGGGGCCGGGCTTCACCTTGTAGGTGACCTCCACGGCCTCGAGCGCATCGGCGAGGACCTGCTCGCTCTCGGCGCAGATCGCCGCGACGATCTTGCCGGGGTACTTCGCCGAACCGCGCGCGAAGGTCTTCACGGCGACCACACCGGCCATGCCCTGCGCCTTGCCCGCGTCGACGGAAACGATGTCGGCGTGCGCATGCGGCGAGTAGACCAGGCCGGCGACGAGCAGCCCGGGCCGGTTGATGTCGTAGGTGTACTTGGCAGCGCCGGTGGCCTTCACCGCGCCGTCGACGCGCGGAACCTCGTGGCCGACGTGGCGGAACGTGTCCTCGCGCCCCCACGGCTCGGCGTCCATCTCGTGGATCTCGACGGTGAGGTCCTGCTCGACGGCGGGAACGTCCTGCTTGTGCTTGTCGTGCCCGACGAGGCCGACCTTGTACGTGACGGTGCGCGGCATGGCTCAGTCCCCCTTCTTCGCGTGCTTCGCGGCGGCGAGCGCCGCCTCGAGGACGTGGGGGTAGGTGCCGCAACGGCACAGGTTGCCGGCGCAAGCCTCACGCGCCTGCTCCTCGGTCAGGTCCTCGCCATGCTGCTCGACAGCCCAGGCGGCGGACATCACCAGGCCCGGCGTGCAGAAGCCGCACTGCAGGGCGTCCTTCTGCACGAAGGCGTCCTGTACGGCATGCAGGTCGTCGGGCGCACCGAGACCTTCGACGGTCGTCACCTTGCGACCCTCGGCCTCGACAGCGAGCACGTTGCATGCGTAGACGGGCTCGCCGTCCAGCCACACGGTGCAGGCGCCGCACTGGCCGCGGTCGCAGACGGGCTTCGCCCCGGTCAGGTCGAGCGGCAAGCGCAGGACCTGCAGCAGCGTCTCGCGCGGTTCGGCCTCGACCTTGCGCTCGGTGCCGTTGACCTGCAGCGTGACGGCGGTCTTGCCCGGCCCTTGGACCGGCGGCCCGGCGGCCGCGTCATCCTTGGCCGCTGCGTCGAGGCTGCGGAACACGGCACCCGCCGCGGCCGCCGCGCCTGCGCCCTTGAACAGCGCACGGCGGGTGAGCCCGCGCGCTGCGGCATCCTGCGGTGCATCGTCGGACATGAGGACCTCCGCGCGCCGGTGGGGAGCGGCGCAGTGCGGCGACGGTACTGGTCCGCCGACGGGCGGTCAACGGGCGCGCCGATTCCGGCTCAGCGTGCTTCGAGATCCAGACGGACTTCGGCACCGGGCTTGAAGGTGAGCGTCGTGGGGCGGCCGCCCGCACCGCCGGGGCCGAGGACCCGGATCGAGTAGCGGCCCGGCGGCAGATGCGCCTCGTACCCGCCCTGGAACGACACGGCAGCCTCGAAGCCGTCGCCTCCGAGCGTGCGCTCCGGGAGGACGGTCTCGCCATCGTCCAGCGTCAGGGCCTCTTGGAGCAACTGGAACACCACCCGGCTCCCCGCGCTCCGGCCGCGCACCTTCCCACGGACGCGGGCGCTGCGACCACTCGTGCGGCCGACGTCGATCTCCATGCTCTCGGGCGCGGGCGTCATGTCCCCCTGCACCCAGATCCAGCGGCCGGCGGCCGTCTTCAGCCACCACTCCTGGCGGCCAGGGTGCGTGCGTACGCGAACCTTGTGCTCCACCGCGTCGGCATGACCAGGCACGCGCTCGAAGCTCACACGCCCGAACGCCTTTCCGCCTCGATAGCAAACAAGGGCCTCCGTGTAGCCGCCGTCGACCTCCAGCAGTTGCACGTTGGCCAGCTGCTGCGGGTCCACAGCGATGATGTGCATCGCACCGCGCAGCCGCCAGGACGTGGGATCGAGTTCGAACACGGCGTCCGGCCCGCTGCCGGGCAGCTCGACGGCGAGGCCGTGCCCCAGCGCGGCGAGTTCGTCGAAGCGCGCGCGCCCCTTGAAGCTGCGCGCTTCGTAGACGTGGTCGAGCGCCACCCCGCGCAGGTGCACGCGCACGAGCGTGCCGTCGGGGACCTCCGCCACGCCGGGCGGGGGCACGAGGTGAACGGTGAGTCCGGCCTGCGTCGCGGCGAGCATGAGCGCCATGCGCGGGAGGTCGGGGAGCTTCTCGTCGCGCAGCTGGTACGACTCCATCTGGGTGACGGTGCCGTCCGTCATGAGCCCGAGGATGCGCACCACGTTGCCGAACGCCCACACCTCCGGCGCAAAGCGCAGGGCCAGGATGCCGTCGCCCTGATCCTCGACCTGGACCTCCGTACGCTGGAACGCTGCGCTGCCGCCATCGGCGGCGCGCTTCCACTCGGCCGCCCAGCGCTTGCTGACCGTCCACTGCCCCGGCATGCCGGAGGCCACGTACAAGGAGCGCGGCTTCCCGATGCGCACGACGGCGGCCGGATAGTCGGCGCCGCGCAGCAGCGGTGCGGCGCTGCCCTTGCGCCCCGTCCAGAGCATGCCCCAGCCGGCGGTGGTGAGCAGCCGGTACTTGCCGGACGGCGCGCCGGGCGCGACGTACACGCCGTCGCCCAGCGACTGTGTGTCGTAGATCTTCCCCAGGCCGTCGTCGACCGCCTGGAACTGCAGCTCGCCCTCGAACGCCCCGTCGACAGCACTCGTGAGCACGCGCGCACGCGGTCCGGCCACGTCGTCGGCGCCGCACGCCGTGAGGAGGAGCAGGGCCGGGAGCAGGAGGAGGGGAAGGAGGGTTCGCATCAGGGGGTGAGTCCG
>JAHEIK010000371.1 GCA_024639415.1 Planctomycetota bacterium | reverse complement strand
GTACCTGCCTGTGCGGCGCATGAACTGCGCCTTGCTCTTCGTGCCGCCCGGACCGGTGAAGTCGTCCTCCTTGGTGTTGCGCTCGCGGAATGGGTGCTGCCACTTGGCCTTGAAGTAGATGGCATTGGCCAGTGCGAGGACGGACAGCGGCGGCGGCATGCCCGCGGGCACGATGTCCTGGATCTTGTCCTTGGTCTGCTTCGCGACCCAGTCGTTGATCGCCTTGCGCACGACCGCGGGCTTGCCGAAGTCCGCGCGCTCCAGGGGCGCCTTGTAGACCTTCGCCAAGCGCACGATGAAGTCGTCCTCGAATGCGTAGCCCTGCTGACCCCACAGGCGGTTGGCGATGGTCATCTCGTACGCGGGCTCGGTCTTCTGGCGTTCGCCCCAGCCCTCGCGGACGAGGGGCGCCGTGAGTCCGCGCACGAGACTCGCATACGCGCGGCCCCGGTCCATGCCGCCGAGATGGAGGACCTTGTCCATCTGGTCGGCCGTGCGGCCCCGGGCGCCCTCGCGGGTCATCATCAGCGCACTCGAGACCGAGTAGGGCGAGAAGAAGAGGTTCGCGTCGCCCGCGCGCACGTGATCGTAGAGATCCCAGGCGAAGCTCGCGTTGGCTGCCGCGAGGGCCTCCTGCGGGCTGGGCGCCTCCTCGCCGACCGCGAGGGGCGCGGCGCAGAGGAGCAGGACGAAGACGAGCGCAGGCAGTCGTTGCATGGGAGGGACTCCAAGTCGGGCCACGGCCGCTTGGACACGCTTCCGTGGCCCGGGTTCCAGACAGGCCAGCCTACATGCTGTAGCCCATGTCGCCGTGCTGGGCGAGACGCTCGTCGTAGAAGCCCTTGGGGACGTCGGGCAGACCGGCTCCATCGAGCCATCTGTTGAAGAAGTTGAAGATCGCCGCGACCGTGAGGGCGTCGAAGAGCGCGTGATCGCTCCAGCCCTCGGCCTTGGCTGCGTCCACGTGCTCCTGGGTGGTCTGAGCCGGTTCGTCATTGACCACGGCGACGTAGCGCAGCAGGGCCTTGTCCTTCTCGGGGATCGGTGCGTTCTCGAAGTCGTGGCAGACGGCGTCCACGACCTCCTTGTCCTCCAGCAAGTGGGCCGCGACCGCGGCGTGGGCTGACGTTCAGAACAGGCAGTGGTTGCGCGCCGAGACGAACGCGGCGATCAGCTCGCGCTGGCCGGGACTGAGGTCCGAGGGGCCGCGCATGACCTCCTGCATGAAGCCGCCCAGGTGCGGCGCGGCCTCGGGACGCGCGGCGAAGAGGTAGTAGATGCCCGGCGGCTCCGTCCCCTGGTTCTTGCTCGCCGCGATGACGCGACCGAAGCGCCCCGCCTCGCCGCCGCGCTTCGCCTCCAACAGGTCCTTGAGAAACATGGGCTGCCTCCTGACTTCAAACTGCGTCTGATTGTGACGCGCTGCGCCGCGTAGGATCGACGATCGGAGGTGAAGGCGCCATGATGAATCACGTACTCCGTGCGGCTCTGCTCGTGCTCCTGGGCACCGCCTCGGCCGGTTGCCTGTACTGGCCGCGCGAGACCGACGTACGGACGCCTCCGGCGAAGCCTAGTCCCGTCCGTCCGTCCGCTGCTCCCGAGTCGCCGCAGGCAGGCGTCGGCGTGGACCAGGTGTTCATCGATATGACCACCGTCCGCATCCCGGCCGCTCAGGTCGAGGCTTGCCTCGGGGACCTGAGCCCTGCGCCATCCGGCGCACCGCGGCACGTGACGAAGGCCCAGGCGGATCGCCTCGCGGCGGCGTGGCGGGCGGACGAGCGCGTCCGTGTCGTGCAGGCCCCCAAGATCTTGGCCATCGACCACACGGAGGCCACGCTGTTCATCGGCGAGACGATCCGCTTCGCCCGAACGGAAGCGGCGACCAACGAAGCTGGGAGCTTGGACTTCCGGATCGAGGACGGGCCCGCCTTCGTCGGCTACCAGATGCGGGTCACGCCGCGTATCCGCGCGGGTGGCGGGCGCATCGCGCTGGATCTCCACGCCGTGCAGCGCACGATGCTGAAGGAGCGCACCCAGGAGGAGATCGCCGCCATGGATCAGGAGACATTCCTGCGTGAGGCGGTGCTCGAGGAGCGCTTGGACGCCGAGTTCGACATGCCCAACGAGGGTCATGTGCTGCTCGGTCGCCCAGACGTGCGCAAGGACGCCGACGGCAGCTACGTCCTTATCATGCTGCTCAGCGCAAAGGTTCTGCAAGATGCGCAAGCCAAGGCCGCTCGCGTCTCCGACAGCTAGGCCGACCTGCTACGATCCCTCCATGAACGCATGGAGGCAGGGTGCGCTCTTCGCGCTGGTGATCCTCACGGCCACGGCGGGCTTCGCCGAGGACGACCCGGCCAAGCACCTGGCCAAGGCCGAGCGACTCCTCCGTACGGGACACTTCGCCGAAGCGGCGCGGGAGTTCGAGGACTACACGAAGGCCCACAGCGGCGGGAAGGACCACTTCCCCGCGCACGCCGGCGCGTTCGAAGCCTGGCTTCGCGCGGACGACGGCGCTCGCGCGCAGAAGGCGGGCAAGCGCATCTTCAAGAAGTTCCCCGACGCCAAGGGCACCTTCCCCATTCTCGTGACCTGGATCGAGCGAGGGTGGAAGGTCCCCAAGCTCGCCACGAGCTACAAGGTGCTGCGCTACTGGACGTTCGACCGCGTCGACGCAAGTCGCAAGCCGGACCTGCGCCTGGCGTTCCTGAACATCGTCGCCACACAGCACAAGCGCGAGTCGCTCGTCAAGGACAAGGGCATCCTCTACTGCAAGGCGTGGTGCCACATGACGGCCGGCCGCCACGCCGAGGCCATCGAGTTGGGCCGGAAGTACATGCGCGCCAAGCCCACGGGCAAGTCGATCGACCACACGCGGATCGTCGTGGCGCAGTCCCTGCTCGCCTCCACTCCCCCGCGCACGGAGGAAGCGACGAAGCTCCTGAAGATCGTTGCGAGCAACGACAAGTCCTCGATGCAGCTGCGCGCCAAGGACCTGCTCGCCTCCGCAGGCGCGGGTCCGGCGTCGATCCAGATCACGAAGGGCTACCCCTCGGCCGAGGGGCTGGGGAAGATCGTCGTGCTGACCAACCTCGGCAAGGGCCACGCGCGGCGCAAGGCCCTCATCCCCTGGGTCGAAGCTCGCAAGGCGCAGGTCGTGAACTTCCGCGGCCGCGACGTGCTCACGGCGGCGGCACGCCTGCGCAAGATCGGACCGGAGTTCGTGGCGGTCGTCGTCAAGCCCGGCGACGTCGACAACAACTTCCAGCTGGCGATGCTCGAACTCTGCCGCGTGCTCGACGACGATCCGATGCCGGACTTCCACTACGGCTACCTCGTGACGCGCGACGCCGACGACTTGGCCGCCTTCACGGCACGCATCCTCGAGAAGGAGAAGACCGGCGGCACGATCGCCAAGACGATCGGCCTGTCGAGTTCGGGCCGCCAGACGGCGGGCCTAGACTTCTTCCTCCACTACGGCCACGGCACCGCACGCAGCGTCGTGAAGGGGATCTCTGCCAAGCAGGTGGGCGCGCTCACCCTGACGCGGAACCCGGTGATCATCTCGGGCGCCTGCTTCAACGGCGTCTGCTCACGCACGCACGAGCGCGACATCATGGGCAACCACCACGGCAAGCCGGACGAGATCGCACCGGACGAAGTGCTCAGCCTGGCGTGGATCCATGCGGGCGCGACGGGCCTCTTCGCAGCGCTCGACGGCGACCGCGGCGAGATGGCCGGCGCGGAGTGGGAGCACTTCCTCGAGCACGCGCCGTCGCTCGGCGCGGTCATCGGCCACCAGTACCGGCTGATCTTCACCAGCCTGCGCGAGTCGTATGCCGGCTTCCCGCGCTACACGCCGGGTCAGGCGAAGGACAAGAGCTTCTACGGCGTGATGCTGCGCGGCCAGACCTCGCGCATCCTCATCTCGGACCCGATGTACAAGCCGCTGCATGCGCCGCTCAGCAAGCCCACGACGAAGACCAGCGTGACGCAGGACGCGGCAACCGGCACGGTCACGGTGCGCGTCGAGGTGTTGCGCCGTGTCAACGGACCGTTCGTCAACACGCTGCCTACCAAGTCGGGCACACCGTTCAAGGAGACGCGGCTCTACGCGCGCGTCGCACTGCCGCGCGGCTTCGAGGGCACGCTCGGCTTCCCGCAGGTGGACGCGGGCGGCGTCAAGTTCTCCAAGGTGCAGGCCAAGCACGAGATCTGGGGCGGACGCCGCTACGTCAACGTGCAGGCCGAGTCCGCCGACTGGAGCCTCACGAAGAGCGGCCACGTCACGACGTTCACCTTCGCGCCGCGCCGCTGATCAGTCCTTCTGACCGATCTGTCCGCAACGGATCACGGCCG
>JAHEIK010000053.1:532-14114 GCA_024639415.1 Planctomycetota bacterium | reverse complement strand
GCCGCTCGAAGCGTTGGGACGCATCCTCGCCCACGCGTATCCGCGGCCGGACGGACCGGATCCGGAAGCGACACTCCCCCCCTCCGTGCTCACGACCCACGTGGCCGTCGCAGGCGTGGCGGGCCTGCCGAGCGGCGTCTATCGCTACGACCCGGGTGGGCACGCGCTGTACCTGGTCCAGCAAGGCAGTCCGCGCGACGCCCTCCATCAGTCCTGCCTGTGGCAGGAGCTCGCGCGCGACTGCGCCTTCGCCGTACTGCACACGTTCGACCTGCCCCGCGCGGTCGACCTGTACGGCGAGCGCGTCTACCGCACGGCGCATCTGGAAGCCGGTCTGATCGGTCAGCGCCTGAACATGGCGGCACTGCGCCTCGGCTATGGCGCGAGCGGCATCGGCGGCTTCTTCGACGAGTTCCTCGGCGCACTCATGCTGCTGCCGACGAGCCACGCCGTGGCCTACGTCACGGCCGTAGGCGCGCAGGCCTAGCCCCCGTCCGCGCTAGGCCGACGCGTCCGCGCTAGGCCGTCGCGTCCGCGCGACCGACATCCGCCGGATCAAGCTCCGCCGGGTGAACCTCCGCCGGATCAAGCTCCGCCGGAATCACGTCGATGCGGCCCAGCGTCCCCGTGGGCTCGTCGAGGTGCAGCGGAATCGCCGGCGTCTGACCGTAGCGGTTGTGCACCACCTCGGCCTGGCGCACGCCCGACGTCTCGAGGCCGACGCCCGCGGGCGGAGCGAGCCAGCCGACACGATCGGGCAGTCCCGCCCCGGCCTGGCGCAGCTCGTCGAGCTCTTCGGCGGCCTCGTCGCCGGAGCGCACGGCACAGACGACGGCCAGGTGCAGCTGGGCCGCAAGGTCGGACAGCTCGCGTAGCGCGACGCCCATCTCGGAGCCGGGCCGGCGAATCACACCCTGCAGGTAGTCGACCGCCAGGATCTCGGCCCGGAACGGCATGCGCGTGACCCGGTCGCGCAGCGAGCGGGCACTGAAGCCACGTGCGGGGAGCACGTCGAACGGCAGGCGCGAGAGCAGTTCACGCGCCGCGAGGGCGCGCTCGAGCTCGTCCGGATTCAGCTTGCAGGTCGACGAGCTGCCGCCGGGGTCGGGTAGCTGCCGCCACGGGACGCCGGCCGTGGTGGCGAGCAGGCGCATGGCGAGGGTCTCGGGCGGCAGGTCGTAGGTCGCGTAGACCACGCGTCGCCCTTGCACGGCGGCGGCCTGCATCAGGCACAGGAGGAACGCCGTCTTGCCCGCCCCGCACGGCCCACCCCAGACATGAAGGTGGCCTGCCGGGAGTCCTGCGCCCAGCTCCTGGATGACCTCACCGTCGCACGGCGAGCAGCCGGCCAGCAGGTCGCCGGGCGGCTTGGGCGCGTCGTCCGCGCGATCAGGTTCCGGGAGAGGAAGCGTGGCGAGCAGGTGCGCGAGCTGGTGCATCGCGGGCATCCTCGCGCGGGGGACCGACAGCCGTGGGTGTAGCGCGAACGGGGTCGAGGCTAGGCGGCGTCCGCGGCCTGGCCATCCGCGACCGCGAGTGCCGGCAGCTCGACACGGAAGCTCGTGCCTGCGCCCGGCTCCGTCTCGCAGGTCACCGAGCCGCCGAGCGTGCGCACGATCTCGCGCAGCACGTAGAGCCCGAGGCCCGTGCCACGCCCGGCACCTCGCGTGGTGAAGAAGGGGTCGTACATCCGCTGCACGGTCTCCTCGGACATGCCCGAACCGGAGTCCGCGATGACGAACGCGATCCGCTCCGCCGCAGCGTCCTCCGCGGTCATGCTGAGCTCGCCGCCGTCGTCGGCCATCGCGCCGATCGCGTTGTCGCCGAGGATCAGGAGGATCTGGAGCAGGCGGGCGGGATCGCCGCGGACCGCGCGCTCGCTCTCGACGTGGGTCCGGATCTGCACCGCGTCACCGGCCGCCTTGCGCAACATGCGCTCGGCGCTCTCCAGGGTCTCCCGCACAGGCACGGCACGCTGCTCGGCTGCACCGCCCCGTCCCACCCGGTTGAGATCGGCCGCCACATGCTGCAGGCGCTCGGCCGCATGCGTGGCGTCGTCGAACAGGACGGACAACTCGCTCAGGACCGCGGCGGGATCTCGTCCGTCGCCGAGCGCGCCCCGCAGGTCCCGCAGTAGCTGGGGGCCGTCCGTAGCGCCCTCGAGCAGGACGGCAAGGGGACGCCGCATCTCGTGCGCGATGCCCGTCGAGACGAGGCCCAGCGTATGCAGGCGATCCTCCGCTTGGACGCACTCGCGCGCCGCAAGCAGGCGCTGTGTGCTCTTGCGGAGCGACGGCACGGCCGCCGCCGCGCGCTCCTTCTCGCTCCGGCGCCGCGCGTCCCCCGCCACGTGCCCCATGAACACCGCGATGACGAAGAAGAAGAGCACCGGCGCCATGCGCTCGAACGTGAGGAGGGTGTCGGGCGGCACGCCCCACCCGGTGATGACGGTGAACAGGGCGGAGACGATCAACCCGTTGACGACCGCATTGCCGATCCCGGCCATCACCCCCGCAAGCAACACGAGCATGGCGTAGGCCATGACCAGGGCCTGCACATCACGGCCGCGCAGGACCAGCAAGCCGCAGACGACAGCCACGTCGAAGAGGAAGATCGCGTAGCGCACCCGGCGCAGGTCGAAGTCCCGATTCTGGGCCGCCAGGTAGCCCAGCACGGTGATCCCGTAGACCACGGTGATCGTCCAGAAGAGGAAGGGCTCCGCCGGAGGCTCCGACCAGCCCAGGATGGCAAGACCGGCGAACACCAGCAGACGCAGGCTCGCCACGACATGCCGGGGCTCTCTCAGGAAGGAGGAGGCGATCTTGGAGCGCGGCTGCACGGTCACGGGTCACCATCGACCGGACCGGGCGAAGGACTGAAACGACAGGCTTACGTTCCTACTTGGGAGCCCCATCCTTGGCCTCGGCGCCCGTGCCCGCCTTGCCGGCACCGGCGGCCGGCCAGGCCAGGACGGGTTCGGCGAAGGTCGGCGCGAGGACACGCTCCAGCGTCGCCAGGGTCGCGTCGTCGGCGCCTCCGACCAGCAACTGGATGCGCCGACGGCGATTGAACAGCCAGTACATGCGGGTCGAGCCCGACTTGCGCAGCAGGGCCGGAACGCCGGCGAAGGTCGAGCGGCCACGCCCGAAGTAGCGGGCCACCGTGTCCATGGAGTCGCCCTGGTCCGCCCAGGCGCTCAGCTGGGCGCTGAAGCCGGGGCCGTGGAGCATCATGACGTTGTCGCGGCTGAGCCGCACGGTCCAGTCGGCCGGCACGTCGCGCGCCTCGAGCCCCGCGAGCACGTGCAAGTAGCGGCGGCCCGGCTTGTCGGCGATGCGGTGGCCGTTCGGGTCGCTGAGTGCGAAGCCCGCCTTGCCCTCTTCGATGCGCGTCGTGACCATGCGCAGTCGACCGCGAACGCGCGAGGAGACCACGCCGGGGAAGCTGCCGGGTTCGTCCCGCCGGCCGAAGAACAGGTAGCGGGCCGCCGTGCCGACCTCCCCTGTCGTCGGGTCCGCTCCGATCCAGCGCCCGGTCCAGATCTCGCACCAGGCGTGGGAGCCCCACATGCCGCCGATGCACACGTAGCCGCTGCAGCGGCGCGCCGGGATGCCTGCCGCGCGGCACAGCGTGACGAACAGCAGGCAGTGCTCGCTGCAGTCACCCTTGCACGACTCGAGGATCTGGACGGCGTCCGCGTCCGCGACGTCGGGGCTCTTCTTGGCCAGTCGCGTGAAGACGAACCGTGCCAGCTTGTGCGCGGCCCTCCGTGCGTCCTTCTCTTCGCCCACGACGTCGCGCACCGTCCGCTGGACCAGCGGGTGCTGCGTCTGCATGTGTACCGTGGCCTCGAGCTCCCGCTCGAAGCGCTTGTCGACGACGGGGATGCGCGCCTGCGCCGAGACATCGTCGTAGCGGCGCAACTCGACCTTGGCGACGTAGCCGGTCGCGTCGTTCCCCTGCATGCTGAGCACGCGGGACCAGGGCGAGTCGGGGAACTTGGGCAGCTTGCGCTGCGGGTCCGCTCGCAGATGGACGTCGACCAGGAGCCGATCGGCGTTGAAGATCCGCGCGAGCGGGGGCGAGGCGGGGACGGTGATGCTGTAGGCCGCCGGCCGTGTGGGCATGGACTCGGCCTTCGCCTCGGTCGCACGCTGGATCCGGGACCCGCCGCTGCGGATCTGGACGAACGCTCCCGCGCGATCGAGCCACATCGTGGACTCGACCCCGCTGTCGACGTTGCGCTCGGCGATGCGGAAGCAGGGGAGTTCACGTCCGTTCTCGTCCCGGATCGCCTCCTGGCCAAGCACGGTGAGCTTCGTCACGGACGTTCCCCGCGCGCGCACGTCGAGGGTGCGCAGGTCGAAGGTCGCGCCCTTCTCCAACGTCCCGCGACGGGCGCGCTCGTGCAGGAAGGCCTCGGCGTCGACCATCACCGGCTTCTCGAGCGGGATCCAGACCCGTTCGCGGTTCTCCTCCTGGCCCAGGATCGTCACCGTGTGCGAGTAGCCGGTGTCTCCGTCGGCACGCCGCCACGTCGTCTCGGAGACGGTGATGCGCTCCGGCTCCTCGCTGCGGACACGCATCCACCAGAGGGTGCCGTCGGCTCCGCGCTCGAGATCGACGATCGTGGTGATCTCGAAGGTGTCGAGGATGCCGTCCATGTTGCGCTGGGTACGGCGCACGGCGGTCGTGGTGTCGTGCAGGGTCTTCCGCCCCTGCCAGGTCGAGGGGGCCCAGACCACGCGCAGGAAGCCCGATTTGTGGCCGTCCATCGACTGCTCGTACCATCGCGCCGTCCGCTGCGGCTCCTCGTCGGCCGCCCTTGCCACGGGGGAGGTCCCGGCGCAGAGCACGGGGCCGGCGATCACGGCCAGGGCAAGCACGGGAATCGACGGCTTGGTCATTCGGTTCCTCCTTCTGGATCCTACCGCCCTGCGCGGGCACCGTCGGAGAGCCCCTTGAAGCACACCACCCTCTGCGCCCTGTCGTTCCTCCTGCTCTTGACGGCGGCGTGCGGTCGCGGCGACGAGCCCGGAACGGTCGCTAGCGAGCTTGGGGGGCCCCCGGGCTGGCGGCTGGCCGACTCGGCCCTATCCACGGGCGGCACCGGTTTCACGCTGCATGCGCGGACCCCGGGCCGGGTGCGCTTCCGCCTCGAAGCGACGGATCGCATCAGCCGTACCTCGCCCTGGCGCGAGCTAGCCGGCGGACAGACCGTCGTGGTCGCATGGTCCATGCGCGAGGAGCCCGCCAAGGAGCACCCGGAAATCGCCGGGCCGGACGACGAGCGGGCCGGGCGCACCGAGGCGCATGCAGCACTCGTCCGCTTCGAGTTCTCGGACCGCATCAGCGCCGCCGAGCGGCACGTCTTCTTCACGCGACCCGGCAAGGGGCGTGTGGTCACGCGCGATCTTCTGCCGCCCGGCCTGTACGAACCGCTGCCGCTCGGCGGCCCGATCGAGCTCGGCACGCTGGTCGTCTCCGACCTGTCCGCGGGCGAGGTCGTGGTGCGCAACCGGGAGCTGGAGGCGCGCGTGCTGCGCCCCGCAGGCATGACCGACGGGGATCGTGTGTACGAGGTGCGCCTGTTCCTCGACGTCGAGCTGATCGACGAGTAGCACGCGGCCGCACTCCAGGAGAATGACGTCGGGTCTGCGACCTGCTTGCGGCGCGCGTTTCGAGGGATGATGTCGGCCGTGCCCACCCCCACCCCGCCCCGCCTGAGAGGCCTGCTAGGCGCCGCCCTTCTCGCGGCGGCGGCTGCGCTCCTCGCGCCCTACCCCGACGCCGCCGCCGAGCACGAGAAGGCCGCGCCGCCCGCCCTGGTGCCGGTGCATGCCGCGCTGCGCCCGCTCAAGGCGTGGCTACGCCATGAGGATTGGACCGTGCGCTCGATCGCGGCCTTCGAGCTCCGCAAGCGGACGGAGACGGGCGCCGTGCACCTCGCCGCCCGCTTGCTCCACGCGGAGCAGCATCCCTACGCAGCCGCCGGCGCCCTCGGCGCGCTGCGCGGCCGCCCGCGACGCGAGCTCGTGGCGGAGGGCGGCCCCGAGCTTGCCGAGGCCCTCCTGCGTTGGGCGCGTCACGAGCATCCGACCGTGCAGGCGTATGCCCGGGAGGTGCTCTTCACGCTGCCGCCCGTGAAGCTCGGAACGAAACTGGAGATGTACGCAGGCTGGTGGAAGCGGGGACGCTCCGCCCTCGAGCGCGAGCAGCGCGGGCTCTTGGAGTCGTTGCGTGCGAGCGCGGCCAAGGCCGGCAAGGCCCAGGGCGCGAAGAGCACGTCGGTCGAGTCCGGCCGGAAGGACGACCGCTTCTACGGGCGCCTGGAGCACATGCGCAAGCACGGTCTCGAGCTGTGCGTGGTGCTGGATGACACGGGCTCGATGGGACGTGTGATCGGCGCCGCCAAGGCAGGCGCCCAGCGCTTGATCGACCGGTTGCGCTCGTACGTGCCGCGCTTCCGCGCCGGCCTCATCACCTACAAGGACTCGGCGCACCTGCGCGCGGAGCTGACACCCAACGGCGACGTGCTGGCGAAGCGCTTCCGCAAGGTGGCTGCCTCGGGCGGCGCGGATCACGAAGAGGGCGTGGACAAGGGCATCCGGATGGCCCTGCGCGACAAGCGCGTGGGCTGGTCGCAGCGCGCCCACCGCGTGGTGGTGGTGGTCGGGGACGCGCCGCCGCACGATCGCGACGTACCCGGCTTGTTGCGGTCAATCCAGCGTGCGCGCAAGGACCTGCTGTTCGACGAGAAGGTCGTGGTGCACACGGTCTCGACCAGCTCCCTGCCGGTGCTGCACTTCCACCAGATCGCCCTGGCCGGCGGTGGACAGCACGTGACGCTGCGGCGCGCGGGGCGCCTGGTCGAGGAGTTGGTGCTGCTGACGTTCGGGGGCGCGGAGCGCGAGCGCATCCAGGCCTGGATGGTCGAGATCGACAAGCTCCGCAAAGCGGAGCCGTAGGGGCGCGCAGCGGCACCGACACGGACACCCCACACGGACACCGACACTTCTGTGGGGGTGCGGGTGTCAGTGTCCGTGGCAGTGTCAGTGTCAGTGTCAGTGTCCGTGGCTCCGCACGGTATCCTCCCTCCCCGATGAATCTCCTCCAGCAACTCAACGACCTGCAGACGACCCACGGCTGGCTCTCCGACGAGACCCTGCGTGCCTTCGCCGCCGAGACGCAGGTGCCCCTGTTCCGGTTGCAGGAGGTCACCAGCTTCTATCCGCACTACCGCCGCACGCCCCCGCCGCGCGCCCACGTCACGGTCTGCCGCGACGTGGCCTGCCGCATGGCCGGCGCCCCGGAGTACACACAGGCCCTGCGCGACGGCCTCGCGGATGCGGACGACGTGGAGGTCCACGAAGTCTCGTGCCTCGGGCGCTGTGAGCACGCGCCTGCCGCCTGCGTCGACGATGTCCCGCTGGAGCGCTGGTCGGCGGCGGACGTCGTGGCCGCCGCCCTCGGCGCGAAGGCCCTGCCCGCGGACGAGCCCACCGCAACACCGCGTGCGTGGCCGAGCGATCCGTACACGAGCCGCGAGGAGCACTACGGCGTGTTGCGCGGCCTCCTCGAGGACCGCGCGCAGGCGCGCCTCGACGTACCGGAGGTCCTCCAGAGCGCGGGCCTGCGCGGCATGGGTGGCGCGGCCTTCCCGGCCGGCCTCAAGTGGCGCTTCGTGCGCGAGGCGCAAGGCGAGCCCAAGTGGGTCGTCTGCAATGCAGACGAATCCGAGCCGGGCACCTTCAAGGACCGCGTGATCCTCGAAGAGCTGCCGCACCTCGTGATCGAGGGTGTGCTCACGGGCGCGCTCGTGGCCGGGGCCTCCGTGGCGGTCGTCTACATCCGGCACGAGTACACACGCGAGGCCAAGGCGATCCGCCGCGAGATCGAGCGCGTCCGCGAAGCGGGCCTGCTCGACACGCTGGGTGTGGACCTCTCGCTGTTCGTCTCGCCGGGCGGATACATCCTTGGCGAGGAGACGGCGCTCATCGAAGCGCTCGAGGGCAACCGCGGCGAGCCGCGCAACAAGCCCCCCTACCCCACGAACCACGGCGTCCACGGCAAGCCGACGCTGATGAACAACGTGGAGACCTTCTCCTTCGTGCCGCTGATCCTCAGCGAGGGCGCGGACGCCTGGAAGGCACACGGCACGAACGAGGGCACGGGCTGGAAGTTCCTGTCGCTCTGCGGCGACGTGGCCAAGCCGGGCGTCTACTGCGTCCCCATGGGCACGACCGTCGCCGACCTCATCGAACAGCAGGGCGGCGGCATGCGCGACGGCCTGGCGCTGCGGGCGTTCTGCCCGGGAGGGGCCAGCGCGCCCTTCCTCCCCGCGACCAAGGCGGACACGCCGCTCGACTTCACGCCCATGGAGCAGGCGGGCAGCATGCTCGGATCCGGCGCGGTCGTGATCGTTGCCGAGGGGCGCGACATGTTCGACCTGGCCACGAACCTCGTGAGCTTCTTCCGCAACGAGTCGTGCGGGAAGTGCGTCCCGTGCCGCGTCGGGAGCGAGAAGGCCGTGGTGCTCCTCGAGCGCATCCTGGAGGGCCAGGCCGAGGGTAGTGAGCTGGACCTCCTCCCGGAGTTGGATGAAGCGCTGCGTCTCACCTCGATCTGCGGCCTGGGACAGGTGGTCCTGAATCCGGCGACGAGCGTGATCAAGCACTTCCCCGAAGACGTGCAGAAGCACCTGCGCACACCCGGAGCCTGATGTTCCACGACGTGCGCATGCGCGGCTTCCGACGGCGCGCCGACGTCGAGGAGGCGCAGGCGTGGCTAGACTGCCTGCCGCTCGAGCGACGTGTCGAGGAGATCCCCCTCGAAGCGGCCGCCGGGCGCGTGCTCGCCGAGGCGTTGACGAGCACGGTGGACGTCCCCGCGTTCACGCGGTCGGCGATGGACGGCTGGGCGTTGCGGGGCGAGGCGACCTTCGGTGCCGCCGAGACCGATCCGATCGTGCTCGAGGTGGTGGGCACCTCACTGCCGGGTCGGCCGCATGACGGCACGCTGGGCCCGGGCGAAGCGATACGGATCATGACCGGTGCGCCCGTGCCCGCAGGCGCCGATACGGTGCTGCGCGCCGAGGACGGCACCCAGGACGGCAGGACACTGCGGGTCCGGGCCGCCGTGCCTGTGGGCAAGCATGTCGGCGCGCCCGGCGAGGACATCCGTGCGGGCCGGGAGGTGCTGCCCGCGGGCCGCGTCCTGCGTCCCCAGGACCTGGGCGTGATCAGCTCGATCGGACACGCGCAGCCGAAGGTGTTTGCGCAGCCGAAGGTGCACGTGATCGTCACCGGCGACGAGATCCTCGTACCTGGACAGCGACCCGACGGCGTATGCATCGTCGACGCCAACTCGCCGATGCTCCGCGCCCTCATCGATCGCGACGGTGGCCACGCGAATCACATCGCATTCCTGCCGGACCACGAAGCGGGCCTGCGCACGGAACTGACGCATGTGCATCCGGACGTGTTCGAGCCCTTCGGGACGGACGTCGTCATCGTCACGGGCGGCTCCAGCGTCGGACAGGAGGACCACGCGCCGCGTCTCCTGAGCGAGCTGGGCGAGCTGCGCTTCCACGGCGTCGGCCTGCGACCCGCTGCGCCGGCGGGCATGGGAACGCTGGCGGGCATTCCGGTGTTCCTACTGCCCGGCAATCCGGTGTCCTGCCTGTGCGCGTACGACTTCTTCGCCGGTCGCGTGGTGCGCCGCCTGGGCGGGCGGGACCCCGCGTGGCCGTACGCGATGCAGCGCGGCGCCCTGACGCGCAAGATCGCCAGCGTGCTGGGGCGTGTGGACTACGTGCGCGTCAAGGTGGATGGGGCCGCGATCGAGCCCCTCATGGCGCGCGGCGCGTCGATCCTGTCCTCGACGACGGAGGCGGACGGCTTCGTGATCGTCCCGAAGGACCACGAGGGCTGGCCCGAGGGCACCGACGTCGAAGTGCACCTCTACGACGTGTTGCGGTCCTGAACTGGCACAAGAAGCCTTGCGGTAGGGGCGCCCCAAGGTGCCGCTGCGGCACCGCGTGCGCGCCCGGAGCACCGTCCGCCGTGGGTGACTCGCGGGCGCGCACGCGGCCCTTCGCAAGCTCAGGGCCTTGGGGCGCCCCTACGGCGTGCCGTCCGGGAAGCGCGCGGTGACGACCGAGGACATCCCGCCGCGCACCGAGAACTCCCCGACGATCTCCATGGAGCGCGGGGCGAGCACGTCGACGAGGTCGTCGAGCAACTGGTTCACGAGCGCTTCGTAGAACACACCTTCGTTGCGGTAGCCCTGCAGGTAGAGCTTCAGGCTCTTCAGCTCGACGCACTTCGCATCCGCCACGTAGCGGAAGGTGAGCGTGGCGAAGTCCGGCTGCCCCGTGACGGGGCAGAGCGAGGTGAACTCGTGCGCAACGTGCAGGATCTCGTAGTCGCGGCCCGGCGCGGGGTTGTCGAAGATCTCGAGCGTCTCGGCGGCGTTGGGCTTGGCCACGGGACTACGCCTCGAGTTCCTCGAAGACGTTCTCGCCTTCGAGGACGCGGTGCACGGGACACTTGCCGGCGATCTGCATGAGCCGCTCGCGCTGCTTCTCGTCCAGATCGCCCGTGAGCGTGACGTGCTGCGTCCAGCGAGCCGGCTCGTCCGGCTTGCCCGTCTCGAGGGTGACACGCACGTCCACGTCCTCGAGCGGCCACGCCTTGCGGGCGCTGTACATCTTCAGGGTCACGGCCGTACAGCCGCCGAGCGCGGCCACCAGCAGCTGCATGGGCGTGGGCGCCGTGCCCTCACCGCCAAGCTCGGGCGGCTCGTCCATGTGCGTGGTGACGACGCCGTCGGTGGCTTCGACGCGCATCCCGCCGGTGGTGCGGGCGCGCATTTCACGGATCCGGGTCTCGGCCATCGGAGTCTCCTTCGCGGGACCGCCCAGGGTACGGCGAGGTGGGCCGCGCGCTGCATGCATAGGGCGGGCTAGCGGAACAGCGACGGGTGGCGGCGCGGTCCGGTTTCAGCGCCGTAGCGCAGCGGGACCTCCAGGCGGATCTCCTGCGGCGGCTGGCATGTACGCGCGTCGCACGCCGAGAGGCTCAGCAGCAGCGGGATCGTGCGCGGCCCGGGCGGCGCGTCCTCGGGGACGACCAGCACGCCGCGGATGTCGAAGGTGCCCATGTGGAGCTGCAGGGGGCCTGCGCCCAGGGAGCCGAGCGTCTTCTCCACCGCCTTGGGAAAGACCACGTCCGCGAGCCGCGCGGGCGCCTTGTCCGCCGTGGCCAGCCGCGTCGGGATCAGGTCCTGCTTGCTGGGCACGGCCGCGTTCACGTGCCAGCCCTCCTCGAGGGTCACGCGCACGACGACGCCGACACGGGCGCCGGGCTTGGCCTCCTCGCGCTCCACGAACACGTCGACCTGCACGACGCCGTGGCGCGCGTGGACGTCGCCGCGGAGCACGCCGGCCGCACCGGCCGACTCCAACTCCATACGTAGCGTGAGGGCGCGAATCATGGCCATCGTTCCGGTCGTCATGCGCGGGTGCGCCATCAGGGGGCGGAAGGCGCTGAGCGCGCGATCGGCCGCGCGCCGGTAGCCGTCCTCGCCGGTCAGCGTGTACAGGCGCAGATTCAAGCGCGCCGCGGTGCCGTTCTCCGACGGGATCGGGCTGTCCCAGGTCTCCTTGCCGCGCGCGATGAGCGTCTCGTGCTGCTTCGCGGACGTGGCGTAGAAGCCGCCCGCCTCCTTGTCCTCGAACTCGTCGTTGTAGCGATCCGCGAGCACGCGCGCGGCGTCGGACCACGCCTGCTCTTGCGTCGCCTCGGCCAGGTCGAGCAGACCCTCGATCAGGTGCACGTAGTCCTCACCGAAACCGGGGATCTCGGGGCCCGAGCCCCTGGGGAAGCGCAGCAGCGTGCCGTCCTCCCGGCGCGAGCGCTCGAGCAGGAAGCGCGCGAGGCTACGGCCGCGATCGAGGTACTCGGCGCTCTCCAGATCGCGTCCGGCGCGTGCGAAGGCGGACAGCAGCAGGCCGTTCCAGCCGGTGATGACCTTGTCGTCCAGGCCCGGCTGCGCCCGCTTGACGCGCACGGCCATCAGCTTGTCGAGCGCGGCGTCGGTCTGCTTGCGCAGCGCGGCGGGCTCGATGCCGC
Source organism: Planctomycetota bacterium (assembly GCA_024639415.1). GTDB lineage: Bacteria > Planctomycetota > PLA2 > PLA2 > JAEUHO01 > JAHEIK01. The sequence goes on along the minus strand of JAHEIK010000053.1, from coordinate 1,980 downwards.
GGGTCTTCGCCTCGCCGGCGAGGCTGTCGCCCCAGAAGAGGATGCTGCGTCCGGTCGTGGCATGCGTTGCCTCGTCGCGGAAGTTGCCGCCCCGCTGGACCCCGTACACGTCCTTGACCAGCGTCAGCTCCGCGCCGGAGAGCGCTGCGGCGAGTTCCTCGTCCGTCCAGGTGTAGGTCGTGCCCTCTTCGCCGTCCGTGTCCGCGTCGAGGCTGGAGGCGTAGCCGCCCGCCTCCTGTTTCATCTCGCGCTCGAGCCAGCCGAACAGGCGCTCGACCACGCGGCGGTAGCGCGGCTCCTGCGTCTGGCCGTACGCCGCGGCGAAGGCCTGGGCCAGCAGGGCGTTGTCGTAGAGCATCTTCTCGAAGTGCGGCAGGAACCAGCGCTCGTCCGTGCTGTAGCGATGGAAGCCGCCGCCGGCTTGGTCGTGGATACCGCCGCGCTCGAGTGCGTCGAGGGTCCCGAAGACCTGCTCGCGCTCCTCCTTGCGCATGCGGTTGCCGCCGTCGTCGAGGAAGTAGAGCAGCTTCGTGTGCGGCGGGAACTTGGGCCGCGAGCCGTAGCCTCCGTTGGCCCGGTCGTAGCGCGCGCCCAGGGCGTTGCGCATGGTCTCGAGGATCTTGGCGTCGCTGTCGTCGGTCTCCGGCACGTCCGGCCCGTCGCTGAAGCGCGCCACCTGCTCCACGTACGCCTGGGCCGTGCGCTCGATCTCCTCGCGCTGGTCCTGCCAGGCCTGGGTGACGTTGGCGCACAGCTGACGTACGGCCTCGGCCTGCAGGTAGGTACCGCCCCAGAACGGCTTGCCGTCGGGCGTGAGCAGGACCGTCATCGGCCAGCCGCCGCGTCCTGCGCGCAACTGGACGAAGTTCATGTACACCCGGTCGATGTCGGGGCGCTCCTCGCGGTCGACCTTCACGCACACGAAGGCCGCGTTCATGGCCTGCGCCGTGGCCTCGTCCTCGAAGGACTCGTGCTCCATGACGTGGCACCAGTGGCACGCGGCGTAGCCGACGGAGAGCAGGATCGGCTTGTCGTCCTTGCGCGCCTGCGCGAAGGCCTCCTCGCCCCAGGGGAACCAGTCGACGGGATTGTGCTGGTGCTGGCGCAGGTACGGACTGCGCTCCTTGGCGAGACGGTTGGTCTTCACGGGCCCCTCCGTGGGCTTGGCATTCGGCTGCTCCGCCGGCGCGTTCTCGTCGCAGCCCGCGCCAAACAGCAGCAGGGCAAGCAGGACGAGGCCGGGCAGCGTGCGCATGGCGCGCCACGGTACCCGGGCCGCGGGCGACCTCAGGTGCCCCCCCGCGTCCGCCACCGATTCCAGTCCGCGCGGACCCGCACGCGAAGTCGCGGCAAAACGAAAGAAGGCCGCACGCCTGCTATGGCGTACGGCCTTCCGGTTGGTGTGAAACCGCGTTCGAGCTAGTGCCCGAGCTGGCGAGGGCACATCG
>JAHEIK010000053.1:0-522 GCA_024639415.1 Planctomycetota bacterium | reverse complement strand
TGGGACCTGCGTGACCGCAGGTCACGTGGGAGCCTAGCGGAGCGGCGGCAGGCCACCGGCGGGCGGCAAGCCGTTGTCGACCGGGGGCTGGACCGGAGCGGGCTGCGGCAGGAAGTCGCCACCATCCGCGGGAGCCGGGGCCGGAGCCGGATCGCCGTAGGCCGGCGCGGCATCCGGGACCTCGCACTCGGTCGTGCGACGCCACTCCCAGCGGGGACCGGAGACCACGACCTCCTTGAGGCGCGTGTCGTACTCCGCCGGCACGGGAATGCGATCCACGCGCGCGGGCTCGACGACGACCGTCTCGTAGCGGGTCTGGTACTCGGCCGGGATCGGAATCTCGCGGCGGCTCGGCTGGCGGACGCAGACGCGCTGTGTGCGGGTCTGGTACTGCGGCGGGATCTCCTTGAGCGTCCAGCACTCGCCGACCTGCTCCTTGGGCTGGAGCTGGGTCGGAGCACAGTCGACGCGTGCCCACTCGGTGCGGGCGGGCGCGACGCAGATCTGCTCGTGGCGGTCCTG
>JAHEIK010000370.1 GCA_024639415.1 Planctomycetota bacterium | reverse complement strand
GGCCGCCTGCTCGATGTCCTCCAGGACATCCTTCAGCGGGCGTACGGAGAAGCGCTTCGTGGTGTACATCGCGCAGTAGCTGCACTTGTTGTGGCTACAGCCGTCGGTGACCGGAAGCAGGTACGAGTTCGCCTCCGACGGAGGACGGAACACAGGCTCGCGGTAGCGCATCCACACACGATACGCCCGGTCCGCGAGGGTCCACGTACTAAGGAGGCGGCATGCTGACAAGCCACCCTAGAATCGCGCGCTGGCCCGAAGGGAGACCGTGAGAGAACGCATCGGCCGCTACCGGATCCTCGACGTCCTGGGCCAAGGCGGCATGGGCGTCGTCTACGTGGCCGAGGACGAGGTGCTCCAGCGGCGCGTCGCGGTCAAGACGGTCCGGCCGGATCTGGGCGACGACACCCACCGGGCGCGCCTGTGGCGCGAGGCCCGCGCAGCGGCCGGCCTGGCCCATCCCAACATCTGCCAGGTCTTCGACGTCGGCGAAGAGGATGGCGACCTGTACGTAGCCATGGAGTTGCTCGAGGGTGAGCCGCTCAGCACCTGCCTGGAGCGCGGCCCCCTGCCGCTGAAGAAGGCGCTCGAGGTGGTGCTCGACGTTCTCAGCGCCCTGACCGCGCTCCACGACCGCGGCGTCATCCACCGCGACCTCAAGCCCTCCAACGTGTTCCTCACCGAGCGCGGAGCCAAGCTGCTCGACTTCGGGCTGGCCCTGCCCCTGGCCGAGGAGGCGAGCCGGAGCAGCGAGCGCCTGACCCAGACGGGCGTCGTGCTCGGTACCCCCGGATTCATGGCCCCCGAGCAGTGGACCAGCGAGGAGGTGGGGCCGCGGACCGACCTGTTCGCCGCGGGAGCCCTGCTGGTGGAGATGGTCACAGGCGCCCCCGCGTTCCAGGGCGACTCGCCCCTCGCCCACTACCACGCCCTGATGCACGAGCCGCCCCCGACCCTCTCGGGCGGGCCGGCGGTGGACGCCCTCGACCTCGTGGTGCAGCGGGCCCTCGCGCGGCTGCCAGGTGAGCGCCACGCCTCGGCCAAGGAGATGGCCCGCGACCTGCGCACGATCGCGCCGCTGGTGGAGGGCACGGAGACGCCGACGGCGCGCGGGCTGCGCCGCGTCCTCGTGCTGCCGTTCGAACAGCCCCGGCCCGACGCGGACACCGAGCTTGCCGCACTGGCGATCGCAGACTCGGTCCTCTCGGCGCTGGCCGGCCGCTCCGGCCTCGTGCTGAAGGCCGGCGCGACCCCCGTTCCCGCCGCCGAGGTCGCCGAGGCGGCCAGGGCCGGGGCTGCCACCCTGGTCGTCACCGGGTCCATCCTGCACGCGCCGCCACAGCTGCGAGTCTCCGCCCGGCTGCTCGAGATGCCCGAGAGCGCCGTCGCCTGGTCGGAGTCCGTCACGATGGACGCCACGGCCGCCTTCCAGGCCCAGGAGGACCTCGCCAACCGTATCGCACACGCCGTCGCGGAACGCACCACCGGCGAGGTGCGCGGCACGATCCACGCCCTGGTGCCGACCGACCCAGACGCCTACGCGTTCTTCCTCCGTGCCAACCAGCTGAGCTTCAACGTCGGCCTGCTGGGCGAAGCACGCGACCTCTACGAGTCGGCGCTCCAGATTGATCCACAGTTCGCCCCCGCCTGGGCGCGCCTCGGCCGTGTGTTGCGGGTGCAGGCGAAGTACGGTCACGGCGACGTCGAGGCGGACCGCAAAGCCGCGGCGGCCGCATTCGAGAAGGCCCTCGCGCTCGACCCCGACCTCGCCGTCGCACACAACTACTACGCCTACTACGAGATCGAGGAGCTGGCCCGGCCGGCGGACGCCATGCGCCGCCTCATCGAGCAGGCGCGCAAGGCGCCGACCGATCCCGACCTCTTCGCGGGCCTGGTCACGGCGTGCCGCTTCTGCGGCCTGCTCGAGCCGTCGGTCGAGGCCGACCGCAGGGCGCGACGCCTGGATCCGGGCATGCGTACGAGCGTGGCCTACACGCACTGGATGCGCGCGGACTACGCCGCCGCCCTGCGCCACGACGACGAGGACATGCGCTGGATGCATCACTACGCACGCTCGCTCCTCGGCCGCGAGGCGGAGGCGCTCGAAGGCCTCCGGGCGTGCGAAGCCCGCGTCGCCCCGGGCATCGCGCGCGACATGCTGACCTGCTCCCGCGCGACGCTCGAGCGGGACGAAGCCGCGGCCCTGGCGGCGGGACGCCGCGTCTTCGACTCGGGCTTCAACGACCCCGAAGGCCTCTACTACATGCTGCGCAACATGGCGTTCCTCGGGCTCGTCGACGTCGCGCTGGACGTGTTCGATCGCGTGGTCCGCGGCGGCCTGCGCTGCGCCGCGAGCTTCCGGGCCGATCCGTGGCTAGCGAACCTCCGTGAAGACGACCGCTACGACGCTATCCTGCTGCGCGCCGAGGCGGGCCACGCCGAGGCGCTGGCCGTCTACCGCGAAGCGGGGGGCGATGCCCTGCTGGGCCGCCCGGCGACGGAGGTCACGCGGGAGGCGTGAGTTCCAGGCGCTCGCCGTCCCAGGTGATCACGCTGCCGCCGCGCTCCCAGTCCTTCAGGACGAGGATCTCGCGCTCGGGGGGCCCGGGGTGCTTGTGATGCACGCCCGAGTGGACGTGTCCGGCGATGATCGCCTCGGCGCCGTAGGCCTCGAGCCAGCGCAGCGCGTGGCCGTAGTCGATGCCCATGGCATAGCTGGGCTTCTTGCCGGTCTCCTTGCGCGAGAGGCGCCGCATGCCGTCGGCCAGCCAGCGCTTGGCGCGATAGGGCAGATGCTCCAGCGACTGCCCGGCAGGGCTGTAGATGAAGCGCCGCATGGCCTGGTAGCCGTGGTCGGCGGTGCAGAGCTGATCGCCGTGCGTGAAGACGACCGCCTTGTCCCCCAGCGTGGTGCGCACCGGATCCGGCCAAAGCACGGCGTCGAAGCCATCGGCGCCGCGGAAGGCGGCGTCGCGATTGCCCAGCATGAACACGACCGTCGTGCCGGCCGCGATCAGCCTCTTCAGGGCGTCGAGCGCGCGCTTGGGCACCGGATCGTCCTGCATCGGCCTGCCGATCCAGACGTCGAACACGTCGCCGAGCAGTACGAGGGTCCCGCCCGTGCCCTCCAAGCTCGCGACGTAGTCCCGGAAGCACGCCTCCACCTCGGGCTCCTCGGCGCAGAGGTGCACGTCCCCCACGACGCGCAGGGGCGCGGCGGGCGGCTGGACGTCGACGATGGGCGGAATGGGCGCGGGCATGCTCAGTCGCTCTCCGCAAGCGTAGCCGAGGCGCGGTCGGCCCGCGCCAGGCTCGTCAGGGAGCAGGTCTTGAGCCGCAGGGAGTTGCTGATGACCGTCACGCTGGAGAGCGCCATGGCACCTGCGGCGATCATCGGGTGCAGGAAACCCAGCGCGGCGACGGGAATCGCCAGCGTGTTGTAGGCGAAGGCCCAAAAGAGGTTCTGGCGGATCGTCCGCAGCGTGCGGCGGCAGAGTGCCAGCGCCTCGGGCACGCGCCGCAGGTCGCCGCGCACGAGGGCCATGCCGGCGGTCGCCGTGGCCACGTCCGTCGCACCACCCACGGCGATGCCCACGTCCGCCTGGGCCAGCGCCGGCGCGTCGTTGATGCCGTCCCCCACCATGGCGACGTCAACCAAGCCGGCCACGTAGCGGGCCTTCTCCAGCGGAGACTGCTCGGCCACGAACTCGTCGATGCCCAGGTCCTGCGCCACGCCGGCGGCCACGCTCTGATGATCGCCCGTCAGGAGCACGCTGCGCAGGCCCGCGGCCTGCAGGTCCCGCAGCGCCTCGCGCGCCTCGGCACGCGGCTCGTCGCGCAGCGCGAGGATCCCGGTCGGCCGCTCGTCGAGCGCCACGAAGAGCGTGGTCTGGTTGGCTGCTTGTGCGCTCGCAGCCGGAGCGCGGAGATCCTCCGGGTCGATGCCCGCGGCGCTCAGGAACGCCTCGTTGCCCACGCGCACGAGACGCCCGCCGACGCGCCCCTGGGCACCCTGCCCGGGCGTCGCCTCGAAATCCGTCACCGGCGGGATCTCGAGACCACGCTCGCTGGCCGACCGGACGATCGCTCCCGCCAGCGGATGCTCGGAGGCACGCTCGACCGCTGCGACCGCGCGCAGCATCTCGTCGCCGTCCCCGTCGAGCGCCTCGACCTTCACGACCTCCGGCCTACCGCGTGTGAGCGTGCCCGTCTTGTCGAACACGACGGTACGCACCGTAGCGGCTCGCTCCAGCACCTCGCCGCCCTTGAGCAGGATGCCGCGACTCGCCGCGCGACCCGTAGCGACCACGATGGCCGTGGGCGTGGCGAGGCCGAGCGCGCACGGGCAGGCGATGATCAGCACGGCGACGGCCG
>JAHEIK010000369.1 GCA_024639415.1 Planctomycetota bacterium | reverse complement strand
CCAAGCGCTCCGAGCCTCGCCGGTCGACGAGCTGTTGATCTCCAACACGCCGCCACGCCGCAAGCGCTAGACGAGCCCGACGAGGCTCCAGAACCACGCCACGACCGTCACGAGCAGCACGATCCCGACGAGATCGAGCACGATGCCCATGCGGAAGATCTCACGCGTCGTGAAGAGGCGCGTCGAGTAGGCGATCATCGTCGGTGGTGTGCCGATCACGAGCGCGAAGTCGATCGACGAGGCGATCGCCACCACGAGCACGAGCAGCACGGGGTCGACGCCCAGCACGCCTGCCAAGGGAATGGCGAGTGGCACCAGCATCACGGCAGACGCCGTGTTCGACGCCACGGCGGTAAGCCCGAGCGCAACCACCCCCACCGCGGCCACGCCAAGCCAGGAAGGCAGCGCACTCAGGCCGCTCAGGCGGGTCGCGAGCCAGTCCGAGGCACCGGAGTCGATGAGGAAGGTCCCCAACGCCAGGCCGCCGCCGAATGTCAGGAGCGAGGACCACGAGATGCGCTGCAGGTCGTCGCTCTTGACCTTGCCGAGGAGCGCCAGGAGCACGGCGCCGGCCAGGGCGATGATGCCGGTGTTGAGCTTGTGGAACGTCTGGGTGAGCCAGAGCCCCATGACCAGCGCGAAGACGCCCATGACCACCCACTGTGCTCCGGTCATGCGGCCGAGCGACGCCTGCTCCTGCTTGGCGAGTGCGTACGCCTCCTCGAAGAGGTCGGGGTCCACGGCAGCGTCGCTGCGCTTCCAGAGGTAGAAGCCCAGGATGGGCAAGAAGAGCACGACGAAAGGCAGGCCGTAGGCGAACCAATCCACGAAGTCCAGCTGTCGGTCCGCCGCCTGTTCGAGGAAGTCCACGGCAAGCGGATTGGCGGGTGTACCGATCGCTGAGCCGACGCCGCCCGTCGTCGCGGCAAAGGCGATGCCCAGCACGCAGGCCTTGCGGTACCCGACGCTCTTGAGCGGCGCAGTGACCGCGAGCGCGATGGGGATGAGCACGGCGGTCGCGGCGGTGTTCGACATCCACATGGAGAGGAACGCCGCCACGCCCATCAGGCTCGCGAAGAGCAACGCGGGACGCCGGCCGGCGCGCGCGACGAGCGTCACGGCGACCCGACGATCGAGACCCACCCGTCTCATGGCCTCGGCCATGAGGAAACCTCCGAAGAACAGCGCGATCACGGGGTGGAAGAAGGGAGCGAGGGCGTCCTCGGGCAGCCCTACGTCGGTCGCGACGAGCACGATGGGAACGATCAGCGACGTCACGAAGAGCGGCACGACGCCTGTAACCCAGAGGACGATGACGAACCCGAGCAGGCCGATGACGACCGCCGTCTTCACGGGCGGGCGTCTCGATGCGTAGAGCGCCTCCCGGTCCGGATCCCACTTCATGATGGGGAGCAGCTCCCGCCGCCCGTCGGAGAGCGCGAGCGTCAGGCTCACGTCGTCGAGCGCCAGGCGCACACGCCGCGGGCCCTCCTGCAGATGGATCCAGGCGGCGGCAGGTCGGTCGCGGTGCACCCCGGCGGGAATCTCGACGTGGACCTCACGCTGCTCGTTCCCAGGCACGGGCCTGCGGAAGGCGAAGCGCTCCGACGAGCCGACCTCGAGCGGCTCCACGGCCGGCGGTACGTCCCGGTACCTGATCTCGAGCGTCGCGGGCCCCTCGGGCCAGGCGTCGGGAGCGACGAGCACGCCAGCGGCCGCGAGGAGGGCGGCACAGAGGAACGTGAGGACGATCTCCCTGCGGGACGACGGTTTCTCGAGAACTTCGTTCATCGGTACGCGACTTCCGCTCGGCGTACCATCCTACGCTCCCGCCCCCGGACTGCTGCGCAGGAGCCCCCAGACTTCCTGCACCATCTTCGGCGCGATGACGACGATCAGCCCCACGGCCATCCAACACGTCGGCAGGTCGTAGATCAGCAGCGAGGAGGGTACGAGGCCCACGGTCGCCGCGGCACTCGCCGGCGCCTCGTCCCGCATGCCGATCGCCCTGCGCAACAGGACGTAGACGCCGACGCACACGCCGAGCCAGCACGCGATGAGCCAGGGGCAGAAGACGATGAAGGCCCCGCCCGCCGCCGCGAAGCCCTTGCCGCCGGTCAAGCGCCTGCGCGCGATGGACAGCCACGGGTTGTAGTTGTGGCCGGCCACGACGCCGACGGTCGCAGCGCACTGCAGATGCAGGTCCTCCCCGGCGATGCCAATGCGTGTGACGAGCCATGCTGCCAGCGCGCCCTTGGCCATGTCGAGCACGACGACCGAGGCGCCCACCCAGCGCGACCTCGTGACGCGCAGCGCGTTGAAGGCGCCGACGTTGCCCGAGCCGGTCGAGCTCACGTCCTTCCTGGCTTGGAGCCGCACGACGATCCACGCCGCCGGCACCGAGCCGACCAGGAAGGCGGCGAGAAACGCCAGGATCATCGCAAGGCCCCCGCAGACGGGTGCTTGGAGAGGAAGCCTGCCACGAGCCAGGCCACGAGATCGGCACGCTCCTGATGGATCGAGTGCTTTGCGTCGGCGATCTCGCGGAACGCGAACGTGGGCAGTCGGCGGCGGAGGTCGGCGACCATCGAAAACGGCAAGGTGTCGTCATGCCGGCCCCAGAGGAGCAGCACCGGCACATCCAGCCCGCGCTGGCGCGCGGCGATGGCCCGCGCAGCGTCCAGGCGTACCCGCCCGTCCGCCGAGACGGGTCGGAAGCGGCGCAGCATGGCCTGCGCCGGCCGGCGCGTGCGCGGGTCCGCGATCATGGCCCGCAGGCGCGTGGCTTCCTGCTGCAAGGCCCGCTGCCCGGGGTTCACCACGCCCTTCCAGGTCGCGTCCGCCAGCTCGCGATCGAGGATGCCGAGCGCCATGCCGGCCCTGATCTCGAGATCGCTCAAGCCCGCGACCTGCTCCAGCTTCTCCGGCGCGCCCTTCATCAGCACGTCGGGCAGCGTCAGCAGGACGAGCCCATCGACGCGGCTGCGGACGGCGACGAGGTCTTCGCGGGTGGCGGGCTCGGTGAGCGCGCGGACGAGCGCGGCGCTGCCCAGGGAGTGGGCGACGAATACGAGGCGGCGCGTGTCGCCGTGCCGGCGCTGCCAACGATCGACCGCTCGCAAGGTGTGGCGGCCGATCCAGCCGGGGGTGTAGGCGGGCTCGGGATGGCGGTCCGGATCCGGCGCCGCACTGCCTCCGGTACCGGGTGGGTCCACGAGGAGCACGTGGTTGCGTTCGGCGAGGAGCGGGGCGAGAAAGCGCCAGGTGCGGTGGTCCGCGAGGACGCCGGGCTGCAGGACGAGCAGGCGCCCGTCGACAGGCTCGGCGCTCTTGAGAGCCACGACCCGCATGCGCAGGGGCTCCGCGCCGGGTGCGGAGGCGTCGAGCGTCTCGCTCGTGCGGCTGTAGCCCGCTCCGCGCGCATGGGCCCAGTGTGCGTAGGGCTGCGTGTGCTCTTCGTCGCGCAGGGGCTGCGGGGTGCTGCAGGAGCCGGCGAGCAGCAGCAGCGTGAGCAGGGGATAGACGAGGCGGCGCAATCGGTCTCCAGGGCGTCCGCGCGGCGCGTCCGTGGCTGGAGTATAGGCTGTCCGGGCTTGGAGGCCCGCCATGCTTCGCGCTCCCTTCCTTCTCGTACTCGCCCTCGTGCTCCTCGTGCCGCCCGCGGCCTCCGAGGAGGCCCTGCCGGGGGATGCGCGCTTCGTCGAGGAAGCCCTCGAGCAGGCGGGCGAGAACCGCGCGGAGCTGGAGAAGGTCCTGGCGCACTTCAAGGGCGATCAGCTGAAGTTCGCCGCGGCACGGTGGCTGATCCAGAACATGCCGGGCAAGGGCTACATCACGACCGAGCTGAGGGATGCCGACGGCAAGGTGATTGCTTTCGACCCCCTCAGCTACGTGGACTTCAAGACGGCCCTCAAGGCGCTCGACGAGCTTCAAGCGAAGCACGGCGAGGTGGACTTTGCCCGCGACAAGAAGATCGAAGACCTCAAGACGATCAAGGCCGACTTCCTCATCAAGCACATCGATCTCTCCTTCGCCGCCTGGCGGCGCATGCCGCCGAGCCAGCGTGTCGAGTTCGATGTGTTCGTCGCCTACGTACTCCCCTACCGAGGCAGTGAAGAACCGGTCGACGAGTGGCTCGAGCCGCTGATGCAGCGCTACGCGGGACGCACGCAGGCCCTGCGCGACGGCAAGCTCGACGCCCCGGCCCTCTACAAGTGGCTGTCGAAGGACATCCACCAGCGGCTGCGCTTCAACGAGCGCTACTATCTGCACCCCACCGACCAGGGCTTCACGGAGATGGGGCGCACGGGCCAAGGACGCTGCGAGGACATCACGAACATGATCACGTTCGCCGCGCGCAGCCTGGCGCTCGCGACGGCGGCGGAC
>JAHEIK010000368.1 GCA_024639415.1 Planctomycetota bacterium | reverse complement strand
TACAACCACGCCTTCGGCACGCTCGCGCTCGTCGAGGCGTATGCGCTCACCGGCGACCCCAAGCTGCGCATGCCGGCGCAGAAGGCCATCGACTTCAGCGCGCTCGCGCGTAACCCCTACATGGCGTGGCGCTACGGCATCAAGCCTGGCGACAACGACACCTCGATCACCGGCTGCATGGGGCTGCCGCTCTACACCGCGCTCAGGCTCAACCGCGCCGGCGAGCGCGCACACGTCTTCGAGCCGCTGGGCCTGGACGACAGCGTGTTCGACGGGATCCGCACCTGGTTCGACAAGGTCGTGGACGAGGAGTACGGCAACGCCGGCTACGTCATGCGCGGCACCGGCCCCGCCCGGCCGCAGGAACTCGTCGACGAGTTCCCCGGCGAGAAGTCGGAGGCGTGCACTGCGATCACCGTGTTCGGGCGACTCGTGTTGCCCGGGTTCGAGGCGACCCGCAAGGAGGCCGAGCGCAACCGCAAGCTCATCGAGAAGGGCGCCGGGCTGATGCTCAAGCTCAAGCCCGCGTGGACCGTGCGCGGTGGCAACATCGACTTCTACTACTGGTACTACGGCACGATGGCCATGCGGCAGATCGGCGGCTCGGCCTGGGCCGCCTGGGACGACGCGCTCGCGACGGCCTTGCTCAACAGCCAGCACCGGATGGGCGAGGCCTGCGGCGCCAAGGGTTCGTGGGACCCCGTCGGCGTGTGGGCCAAGGCCGACGGCGGGCGCATCTACGCCACGGCCATCTGCCTGCTCATGCTCGAGACGCCCGACCGCATGCGCCCCTTGCCGGAGGACCGCTCCGATCTGCTCGACGCGCTGGCCACCGAGACGCTCGCGCCGCACCGGCGCGCGACGATCCTGCGCGGCTTGGGGCTCTTGAACGTGCCGAAGGCCGGCGCCGCGGTCGCCGAGTGGGTGGGGGATGACGACGAGGCGATCTGCGCGGCGGCGGCGGAGTCGCTCGGTCGCCTCGACGCAGGCACCAAGGGCGTGCGCGTGCTCACCGTCCTGCTCACGGACGAGCGTGTGCTGGTGCGTCGCGCGGCCGTCGGCGCGCTCGCCGCGCAAGGTGCGAAGCTCAGGCCCTCGATCGACGCCTTGCTGAAGAGCATGGACGACAAGGACCTGCAGGTCTCCGTCGGCGCCGCACGGGCGCTCGGCATGAGCGAGGTGCCCGAGGTCGCAGGCGTCCTGAAGCCGCGTATGCAGGGCGGCGACATCGCGCTGCGCGTGGCGGCCGCGGCGTCGGTGCTGCGCCTCACGGCGGAGCCGAAGGCCGCTGTGCCGGTGCTCATGGAGGGGCTGCAGGCCAAGTCGGCGGCCGTGCGCATCGAGGCAGCCGAAGCGCTGGCGCGCGTGGAGCCCGCCGCGGCCGCCAAGGCCGTGGAGGCGCTCAAGAAGGCGCTGGGCGACGCCACGCCGCGCGTGCGCATGCACGCGGCCGCGGCGCTCTACAAGGCCGACAAGGTGCGGCCGGCTTGCGTGGACGCGCTCGTCTCCGTGCTCGACGCACCCGGCGGCAGCGATCGCTTGGTGGCCATGCAGATCCTCGCGGAGATCGGCTCGCCCAAGGCGACGCCCAAGCTCGCCGCGCAGCTGCTGACGGGGGCCACGAGCCTGCGCATCCAGGCGGCGACGACCTTGCAGGCTGCCGGCGAAGGCGCGCGGCCGGCCGCCGCGGCGCTCTCCTGGTGCTCGGCCAACGGCCCCACGGCGCTGCGCAAGGCGGCGAGCAATGCCTACGACGCACTGGCCCTCGGCCCCGACGAGGCGCTACGTCATCTCCTCCCGGTCTTCGAGGCGGAGAAGTTCGACATGCGGGCCGGCGAAGGCGCTGCGCGTGCGCTCGTGTTCCAAGGCGCCGCCGTCGTGCCGGCGCTCATCGACAAGCTCGCGACGGGCAAGGCGTCGACCAAGGCCTGGATGCTTAGCATCTTCCGGCGCATGGGGCGTCCGGCTGCGGCGGCGGTGAGCGCCATTGCCCGTGCGTTGTCCTTGACCCAGAACCCTGCGCAGAAGGTGCGTGCCGCCCGGGCCCTGGGTGCCATCGGTCCGCCGGCGGTGAAGGCACTGCCCGCGCTGCGGGGCGCCCTCTCGGAGACGGCGCCGCAAGTGGCCGGCGCGGCTCTGGCGGCCATCGGCAAGCTCGCGCCCTCATCGGAGGAAGCCGTCGCGCTGCTCGTGACGCTCGCTACCGACAACGACAAGAAGAAGGCCGAGCTGCGGATCGCGGCCATCCAGGCGCTGGGTGGGCTGCACGACCACGCGGACCGTGTCATCCCGCCCCTCTTCCTGAGCTTCGAGCACAGCGACTGGCGCATCCGCGACGGCGCCATCGAGGCGGTCGGCTCGCTGTGGCCGGCGTGTGAGCCGTACCTGATCAAGGCGCTCGGCGAGGCCGGCCCCAAGGTGCGCGTCGGCGTGGCCACCGTCGTCGCTGGCATCGGTGCCGAGGCGAAGAAGCTCGTCAAGCCGCTCGCCAAGGTCTTGGACCTCGGGGCGTTCAGCGGGAGGACGAAGTACGCCGACGCGCTCGGCAACATCGGCAAGCCGTCCGTGCGCGCGCTGATGAAGCTGCTGCGCCACGACCTGGCCCAGGTGCGCGCCGAGGCCGCACGCGCCTTGGGCATCGTCGGCCCCGATGCGAAGCGCGCCGTGGGTACGCTCAAGAAGCTGCTGGGCGACGTGGACTTCAACGTCCAGATGCAGGCGCGACAGGCGCTCGACGCGATCCAGAAGAAGAAGAAGCGCTGATCGGGCGGCTCGCTACGCGTCCGGCCCGCGAGTTGCGGTTCGGCAGGCAATGCAGAACGGACAAGCTGGTGCCCGCCCGCGAGTGCTCGTCATCGACGACGAGGAGTCCATGCGCCATGCCCTGGCCAAGGGGCTGGAGCGCGGGGGCTTCCGCACGGTGACGGCCGCTACCGGGCGTGGCGGGGTGGAGCTGTTCGTGGCCGGCGGATTCGACGCCGTTCTCACGGACGTGAGGCTGCCGGACCTCTCCGGCCTCGACATCACGGCGATCCTCGTCGAGATGGACGCGTCGGTGCCCGTCGTCGTCATGACGGGCTACGGCACGATGGAGGTCGCGCTCGAGGCCATGCGCCGCGGCGCCAAGGACTACGTCCAGAAGCCCTTCCGCGTCGAGGACGTGGCCCGCATCCTCACCCGCGCCGTCCACGAGTCCCGCCTGAGCCGAGAAAACAGGCGCTTGCGGGCGCTCGTCGAGCGCCGCCTCTCGCCCGAGGGCTTCGAGGAGGTCGAGGCCGAGCTCGCCGCCCTGCGTCGTGGCGCAGGCGCCAACGGCCAGACGCCCGAGCAGAGCGGTGAGGACGGGCCCATGCCCCTGCGCGAGGCCCAGCGCCGCTTCGAGGTGCAGTACGTCGAGGAGCTGCTGGCCCAGACCGGAGGGAACGTCGCTGCCGCGGCGCGCCTGGCCGGCATCAGCCGCCCCAATTTCCACAAGAAGCTGAAGACCCTGGGTGTGGACAGCCATCGCTTCAAGGAAGCCGCCCGCCGAGGTCGCCTGCGCGGACTCTAGGCGCTCTCCCCTCCGTTGCCGCCAGCCCCGCGGCGTATCGGGACAGCCACGGTGTTACCGCAGAGATACGAAAACGAGGATCCACGATGAGGGTAGCAATCGCGTTCCTGGCCCTGGCCGGGCTGTTTCTCGGGGCTTGCGGGGGAGACGAGACCAAGGTCGTCCTCTACTGCGGTGTCGACCAGGACCAGAGTCAGCGCATCGCCGACCTGTTCGAGCAGCAGTCGGGCATCGACGTGGACTTCCACGGCGAGAGCGAGGCCATGCGCAGCGTCGGCCTGCCCCAGCGCCTGATGCTGGAGCGTGAGCGCCCGCGTGCGGACGTCTACTGGTCGAACGAGATCATGCACATGATCCACCTCTGCCGCAGCGGTGTGATGGCGCCTCTGCCCAAGGGTGTTGCCGAGGGCTTCCCCGAGGCGTGGCGTGATCCCAAGGGGCAGTACGTCGCCTTCGGTGCGCGCGCCCGTGTGTTCCTCGTGAACACCGAGCTGCTGCCCGACGAGAAGGACCACCCGAAGCTCGTCACGGACCTGCTGGATCCGAAGTACGCCGCGATGGGCTTCGTGACGAGCATGGCCGAGCCGCTCACGGGCACGACCTACACGCACGCCGTCGCGCTGCTCACCGCCGACGAGGCCAAGGCGAAGGACTTCTTCGACAAGGTCGCCGCCGCCCGCGAGGCGGGCACGATGAAGGTCGTGAAGAGCAACGGCCAGGTGATGCGTCAGGTGAGCGACCCGGACAACAAGGTCGCGTTCGGCTTGACCGACACCGACGACTCGTGGATCGCCATCCAGAAGAACCCGAAGCTGAAGGTCGTCTACCCCGACGGCGCCAAGG
>JAHEIK010000367.1 GCA_024639415.1 Planctomycetota bacterium | reverse complement strand
AGAGCGGCAGCCCCATGCAACCCGTGATCGACGTGTCGTTGTCGCCCGGCTTGATGCCGTAGCGCCACGCCAGGTAGGGGTTACGCGCGAGCGCGCTGAAGTCGATGGCCTTCTGCGCCGGCATGCGCAGCTTGGGGTCGCCGGTGAGCGCATACGCCTCGACGAGCGCGAGCGTGCCGAAGGCGTGGTTGTAGACGTACTGCTGCGTGGCGCGCGGGCCGATGCAGCCCTGCGGATCCTGCTGGCCGACGAGCCACGTGAGTGCGGTGCGCACGACCTTGGCGAACGGATGCTTGCCGCGGTGGGTGTAGCCCGCGCCGAGGAAGGCCGCAACGCTCATGCCGGTGACGCCGGTGGTGTAGAGGTTCTTGCCCTTGCCGGACGGCGCGCCGTCCTTGCGCACCTTGCCATTACACCAGTTGAGCTCCCCGGGATTCCAGGAGCCGTCGTCGGTCTGATGGGCGGCAAGCCATTCGAGACCGAGCTGGATGGCCTCACCGCGCGCCTTGCCTGCGGACGCTCCGTCGAACGCCGTCGGCAGGCCGCGCACACCGAAGGCGTGCAGTGCTTCGATGCCGCGCGCCTGCTCGTCTTCGAGCTCGTCCGCATGGACGAAGGACGCGCCGCCGGCGCACGCTGCGATCAAGAACAGGACCCCGAGAGTCAATCGCCGCATCGTGCACCCTCCAATGAGAGCCTAGCACCAACGGCGGGTGGCTCCGCTCAGGCGTCCTCGGCCAGCGGCAGGGAGACCGTGAAGCATGCGCCGCCTTCCGGTGCGTCGCCGACCTCCAGCGTGCCGCCGTGGCGCTCGACGATGCCGTACGAGACGAACAGGCCGAGTCCCGTGCCGTCCTCGCGACCCGTGAAGAACGGCTCGAAGATGCGATTGCGATCGTCCTCCGCTACGCCGGTGCCCCCGTCGCGCACCTCGACGACGCCGCGGCCGGCCTCGATGCGCGTCGCCACGGCGATCGCCTCGCCGTCGTCGACGGCCTGCAGCGCGTTCGTGACGAGGTTGAGCACGACCTGGTGCAGCTGCCCTTCGTCGCCGAGCACCACGACGGGCTCCGCGTCGTCGCGAGACACCTGGATGGTCCGACGCGACGCCGTGGGCTCGGCCGCGCGCAGCACGTCGCCGACCACGTCCGCCAAAGCGACGGGAGCGAAGCTGCGCTGCCCGGGACGCGCGACGTCGAGCAGGGCCTGCACGAGCACGGCCGCGCGCGTCGCGGTCTTGTGCGCGACGTCGAGGTCCTCGACGACGGATTCGTCGCTGCTCTCGGCGCGTGCGCTCTCGAGGCAGCCCAGGATGCCGCCCAGCAGGTTGTTGAACTCGTGCGCAACGCCACCGGCCAGCGTGCCGAGGCCCGCCATCTTCGCGGCCTGCACGAGGCGGTCGCGTGTGGCCTGCAGCTCGCCCAGGGCCTTGGTGCGCTCGGCGAGCGTCTGCTCGAGGTCCTCCGTCTTGCGCTGCACCTCGGCCTCGAGCCCCTCGGTCGCGCCGCGGATCTGATCGCGCATGCGCTCGACGTCCTGGGCGAGGGCGCGGACCTCCTCGGCCCCGCCCTTCTGGAGCGGGATCGGTGTTGCCAGGTCGCCCTGGGCAATGCCGTCCACGGCCTTGCGCAGGCGCCGGACGGGGCGCACGACGAGCACGCCGAGCGTCAGCGCCAGGAGCACGGCCATGCCGAGCAGCAGAAAGCCGAGCCGCACGGCGAGCACACGCGCGCGGTCGGCGGCGGCGCTCTCTGCACGCTCGGCCGCGTCGGCACGCTGCGCGGCCATGGCGGTCTCGACGCGTGCGCGACTCCAGTCCTCCATGCGCTCGCGGAGCACGGTGATGCGCGCCTTCTCCTCGCGCCCGCGGGTCCGCACCTCGGACACGAAGGCGTTCATGATCGCCTCGACGTCGATGCGCTCGGGGTCGTCGGCACGGCGATAGATGTCGAGCGGCTCCTGCTCCAGCCACTCGCGCAGGCGCTCGGTGTGGCGGTTGGAGAGTTCGCCTGTGGTCTCCTGGAACAGCGCGACGAGCTCACCCGCCAGCGCGGCCTGGTTGCGCGCGGCGATGTCCTGCTGCTCGGTCGCCTGGCGGACGGCGGTGCGCTCGTCGTCCGTCGTGATCCACGCCACGACGGCAGCGCCGATGATCAACACGACGCCGCCGACGACCAGCAGGGTGAGCGTGACGAGCGAGCGGGTCACGGCGCCCCCTTGGGCGCGGGCCGCACGCCACGCTTGAGCCGGTCGGCGCGTGCGAGCAGGGGGAGCGGCACGCTCAGCCCCTGCTCGTCGGCGCTCCGGAGATCGATCCAGACCTCGACGCCCGGCACCGAGCGGGGCGCGCCGATCGTGCCGCCGGACTTGCGGAGGCGACGCGCGACGTCCGCCGTCACGCGGCCGACGAGCTCGTGCCTGGCGACGATCGTGACGACGGCACCCTGGCCGAAGCGTCCGCGGTCGTCCGAGATGAGCGGCACGCCGAGCTCACGCGCGAGGCGCAGCGCCTCGTCGAACGGCAGCACGCGCTCGCCGACGCCCAACCGCAGATGCAGCAGCGCGTCGATCCCGGCGTCCTTCTGCGCGGCCTTGAGGTGCACCTGGGCCGCGTCCCCGAAGGCCATCACGGGCTTGTGCGCCGAGGTGGGGAAGGTCTTGGCGTCCCAGGCCCACGCGACGGCGGGCCGCTCCTTGCCCGTCAGGCGGCGCAGCAGCTTGCCGACGGCCTCTACGCTGATGTCGGCGTAGACGATCGTCGCGGCCTCGGCCGACGGCAGCGGCCGGACCGGCTCGCGCGCGCTCGTGTAGCGCTCCAGCACGTAGATGGCGGGCAGCCGCGTCTGGGCCCGGTCCAGCTCCGCGCACGCGGCGTCGCCGATGGCGAAGACGGGACCCACGGGGCGCTTGGCGGCGCGGTCGACCGCCGCTTGCGCCGCCAGACGCTCGAGGAAGCCCGCGGTGCCGCCGGTCTTGGGGTCGGGGTCGGCGCGGCAGACGCGCGGGAGTTGGGCGAGCTCGAGCCCCTTGCGCAGGCCGTCGTAGAGCGCGAGCAGGCCCGCGTCCTTCTCGTCGACGAACGCGTGCAGCCCACAGGTGGTGCCGCCCTCCTCTTCAGCGAACGCCACGAGGGGCGCCGGCAGCAGGAGCAGCACGAGCAGGGCGTACTTCATGACACGGTCTCGCCAGTGGGGCTGACGTCCAGATCGAGCGCGGACGTGATGCCCTGCGCCAGCATCTCGGCGCCGCGCAGCGCGATCATCGCGCCGTTGTCAGCGCACAAGCCCATGCTCGGGAAGCGCACACGCACGCCCTCGGGTGCCTTCGCGGCGAGGTCGGCGCGCAGCCTCCGGTTGGCGGCCACGCCGCCGCCGACGACCAGATCCCGAACACCACGGCGCGCCACGGCATCCAGGGAGCGCTTGACGAGTACGTCCACGACGGCCTGCTCGAACGAGGCGGCCACGTCGGCGTAGGACACGTCGAGGTCGGCGCGGTCCGGCGCGTCGCGGCGGCCGCCGGGGCCCTTCAGGTAGTAGAGGACGGCCGTCTTCACGCCGGAGAAGGAGAAGGCCAGCGGGTCGTCCTTCACGCGCGCGCGCGGGAAGCGGACGGCCTTGGGGTTGCCCCCCTCGGCAAGCCGACTCACCGACGGGCCCCCGGGCTGCTCGAGACCGAGCATGACGGCAACCTTGTCGAAGCATTCGCCGGCTGCGTCGTCGATCGTCTGATGCAGTACGACGACCTCACCGGGTCCGCGGCAGTCGTAGATCGCGGTGTGTCCACCCGAGGCCACGAGCGCGAGGAACGGGTAGTCGAGATCCTCGTGCTCGGCCATCGCCGCCGTGCAGTGCGCCTCGATGTGGTGCACGCCGACGAGCGGGATGTCCAGCGCGAAGGCCAGGCTCTTGGCGGCCGCCACCCCCACCATCAGCGAACCGACGAGACCGGGCCGGTTGGTGACGGCGATGGCGTCGAGGTCCGCCGCGGCGACGCCCGCCTTCTCCAGCGCGCGCTCGATGACGCGCGTCACGCGCTCGGCGTGGGCCCGGCTGGCGATCTCGGGCACGACGCCGCCGAAGGCCGCGTGCAGGTCGTACTGGCTGGCGACCTCGTTGCTGAGGATCTCGCGCGGACCGCGCAGCACCCCCGCTGCTGTGTCATCACAGGACGTGTCGATCCCGAGTACGAGCATCCGCTCAGGATACGGCGGCGGGGCGTGGGTGCGTCCAATCGCGAGCCCGGTCCCGCGAGGGGTCTCGGGGCGGAGGCCGCGCAACGAGACGCGAGGCGTGGCGTGGTCTGCCACGCGAGCCTCGTGGTGAGGCCGCCCGGCCCCGCATCCGTGACGCCTCGGTTAGCCGTTGCGGCGGGAGGGACGCCGCCCGCGCTGGATCTTCTGCAGCACG
>JAHEIK010000052.1:8028-14247 GCA_024639415.1 Planctomycetota bacterium | reverse complement strand
CCTCGCCGCGGTGGACCACGTCGTCGTCTTCACCGAGGACGTGCCGACGCCGCTGATCGAGGCGGTCGAGCCGGACGTGCTCGTCAAGGGCATGGACTGGAAGGACAAGGGTGTCGAGGGCCGCGACATCGTCGAGGCGCGGGGCGGCAAGGTCGTGCTCGTCGACTTGCACGAGGGTCGCAGCACGACAGGCATCGTCGAGAAGATCCGTGAGTCCTGACTCGACTCCGGAACCGGCGCTCCACGAAGGCGAATCGGAGACCCCGACCCCGCGAGTGCCGACGACCCTCAGGGCCGTCCGTGCTCTGGACGTGACCTTCTCCGCCATCGCGCTCGCTTTCGCGTTCCTCGTCGCCATGCTGGCTGACGAGTGGCCCCTCGCTGCGGGGGACGTCGTGTCCGTCTCTCTGCCGCTTGCGGCCTACGCCGGTGCCGGCCTGATCATCGCCGCCATGTTGGGCCAGGGCTTGCGGGTGGCGCGCGCGGGGCAGGTGCTCTGGTCCGGGTTCACGTTGGCTTGGTACGCGCTTCGGATCGATGCCCTGTTGGAGCGCGAGGGACCGTCCGGCGGCATCTGGCCCGCTTTCGTAGGGATCATCCACCTCGTCATGCTCGCCCTACTCTTCGCGCCGGCCTCAGCCGCGTTCTTCCGGCTCAGTAGGGGGGCCTGACGTGGGCGTCCAGACACCCGAGCCCGAGGAGCCCGACGTCGTGCGCCTGCGCATTCCCGCAGCGCTGCAGACCGTGATGGCCTTGGACATCGCCCTCGGCGTGCTGTTCCTCTCCGTGGCCGTACTCATGGGACTGCTTGCCGCCTCCTGGGAGTGGGGCTTCGAGCGTGCCGTCCTTCCGCTCGCCGTGCTCGTCGCGTATGCCAGCGTGTGGGTCTGGATCTCCGTCTATCTCGGACGCGCCTCGCAGGTCGCACGCGTCGGTCACGTGCTCTGGTGCGCCCTGCTGTTCGCGTGGTGCGCTTCGACGTGGAGCGACATGGGGTCGTGGAGCGACATGGGGTTGATGGTGCTGCTGCCGGCCTTCGTGCTCG
Source organism: Planctomycetota bacterium (assembly GCA_024639415.1). Lineage (GTDB taxonomy): Bacteria > Planctomycetota > PLA2 > PLA2 > JAEUHO01 > JAHEIK01. The sequence continues at coordinate 13,202 of JAHEIK010000052.1, read as the reverse complement.
TGGCGGCCGCCGTGACGCTCATCCTGTTGTTCACGCCCGCGGTGCGGGCCTTCTTCGACACGGTGCGCGCGGCGCGGGCTCAGGACGCTGCGCCGTAGGGGCGACCCTTGACGTGCACGGCGACGGCTTCGTCGGCGACGGCTTGCACGTCGATCGTCGGCCCCAGGAACTGCTCGATCACCGCCACGTTCGTCTGGCTGTGCTGCGTCAGTGCCGACGTGCGGTACACGCCGCCCGCCCCGAGCGCGAGCGGCAGCATGAGTTGATCGGCAAGGTGTGCACCGACGGGCACGTCGCTGCGCATCCAGTCGCGTGCGGCGTTGCACACGCGGCGAGCGACGCGCTCGGCAGGTACGCCGACGGCGCCGAACGCTGCGAAGACCTCCGTCACGTGCTCGTGCGCCACGCGCAACACGAGGGCGTTGCCGGGTCCGGCGCTGTCCTCGCGTTCCTCCACGACGAGGTCCTTCGTCTGCCATCCCAGGCGCTTGCCAACGACAGCCAGCTCGCGCTCCCCGATGTGGCGCGGCAGCCGCGCGACCAGGGCGGTGGCGCGAAAGGAGCGATGCGCCCCGCGCTCGAGCAGCTCGAGCGGCTGCGGCTCCTGCGCGGGCTCTACGCGTACATGCAGGCGGCCCCCGCCCTTGGGGAAGAAGCCGGGCCGCTCCAGCTCCGCCTCGACCTTCACGCCCATGCGCTCCATGAGCGGCATCCAGGCATCGCGCAGGAACTCGAAGGGCGGCGCCTGCCGCGCGTGCGTGCCGCCCTCGATGATCAGCTCGGACGGCCCCTCGGCAAACATGAGGGCCGGGAGCACGGCCTGCGTGACGAGGCTCGTGCTGCCGGCGGTTCCAACCTGCACGTGGTAGGTGCCCGGCGCGCAGCCCTGGGGCTCGAACGTGAGGGTGGGGGAGCCCAGCTCCGCTCCCTCGACGCACGCGTAGCCGATCTGCGTGGCGAGGCGGACGCAGGTGAGGTGCTGCCGCAAGAGCCCCGGCTTCTTGCGACCCGCGCGGATGTTCTCCGCGCGAAAGGGCCGCCCCGTCGCCAGCGAGAGCGCGAGTGCCGAGCGCAGGATCTGCCCGCCGCCTTCCCCGCGACTACCGTCGATGGTCACCCAGTCGGTCATGCGCAGCAGGCTACCTGCCCGTGAGCGGGCATCCCCTTCTGTCCGTCAGCGAGGCCGTCGCCACAGCGCATGCGAGCATCAAGCTGCGGCGAGTCGTACGTAGACGGAGACCCCGTACGCCTCGAAGCCCAACCGCTTCGCGATCCCGAGCGAGGCGGCATTCGATCCGAGCGTGCGGTACTGCGGCAGCAACCCCTGGTCCAGAGCGTGCTGCGCGGCGCACGCCACGGCGGCGGTCGCCAGCCCCAGGCCGCGCGCGCCCGGTGCAGCGACGATGGACAGGTGCGCGATCTCGCAGCCCCACGTCTTGTAGCCGGCCAGGGCGAGGACCTCGCCCCGCTCGTCGACGTAGCCGAAGGTCGGCACCTGCGCGGGGTCGCTGCCCCCGTGGTCCCAGGCCTCGTCGCTGCAGGCGTTCCGCAGCCTCGAGATGGCCTCCGCATCCGTGGGAAGCAGTGCGCGGGCCTCGCCTGCGCGCGAGAGATCGAGATCCAGTGCCGTGCCGTAGGCGATGGGCGCCGGGCCCACGATCGTCTCGACCTCGATCGGCGCGATCGCGGCCGTCAGGGCCGCGTGGTCCGTGACCAGCTCACGCGACCAGTCGGCCGCACGCTCCGCCAGCGCGGCCATCACAGTGTGCGGCAGCGATATGCGCGGGTGCGAGCCAACGACCAGGATCCAGATCCCTGTCCAGTCGCTCAACGCGCCGACGTGCTCCTGGACGACGGTGCTCGCCGGACGCAGTCCGTCTGCCGGGCACGCGAAGTCGCGCGCCCACCAGCGGTCTGCGATGTCCAGCGTGTCGTCGTCGAGCATGGGGACGATCCTACGGCACGCGCTCGGCGGGCTGGGCCGAGGCCATGTCGAGCGTGTGACCGCACCCACGTCCCGTGCGAGAGGGGAGGGTGTCGTCTCTTCCGCCGCTCGGTCCAGCGCCCTCCAGCTTGCCTCCCTCGCGCGTGTACATACAATGTCGGCAATGACGTGCGGCTCACGTGGAGCAGCACCAAGGCCCGCGGCAACCGCCGCAAGCACGGTGTCTCCTTCGAGGAGGCTGCCGGAGCCTTCGGTGATCCCAACGGACTCATGATCGACGACCCCGACCACTCGACGGAGGAGGCGCGCTTCGTGCTGCTGGGCCTGAGTTCGCGTCTGCGGCTTCTCGTCGTCTGCCACGCGCTACGTGGCGGAGGTGACGAGGCACGGATCATCTCGGCCCGCCGGGCTACGCGCTCGGAGCAACGCACCTACTTCGAGAGGGGACGCTCATGAGGAAGGAGTACGACTTCTCGACGGCCAAGCGCAACCCGTACTCCAAGCGCGTCAAGCGCCAGGTGACGATCCGCTTGGACGAAGACACGCTGCACTGGTTCAGGGCTCTGGCCGAGGACACGGGCCTGCCGTACCAGACGCTGATCAACCTCTACCTGCGGGACTGCGCGGCGTCGAAACGCAAGCTGCGCATGCGCTGGCGGGCCGGCCCGTAAGGCCGGCCCGCTCGTCCGCGCGAAGCGCTGGGCCCAGCCGCCTGCTGACCCCTGCTGACGCCTGCTAGACGCGCTGGGGCGAGGGCGCAGCGCAGTCGGGCGCGACGACTCGTGGTCTGCCACTCGAGGAGCAGACGACAAGGCTGCGCATCCGTCCTGCGCGAAGCGGTGGGCCCAGCCGCTTGCTGACACGCGCTCGGCGGGCTGGGGCGAGGGCGCAGCGCAGTCGGGCGCGACGACTCGTGGTCTGCCACTCGAGGAGCGTTCGACAAAGCTGCGCCCCGCATCCAGCCCGCCGAGGCTAGCCCTTGACGCAGACGACCTGCTTGAGGGTGTGCACGACTTCGACAAGGTCGGCCTGCGCAGCCATCACGTCGTCGATCGACTTGTAGGCCGCCGGCGTCTCGTCGAGCACACCGCCGTCCTTGCGGCACTCCACGCCACGCGTGGCGCGCTCGTGGTCCTGGAGCGAGAAGCGCTTGCGTGCCGCGTTGCGCGACATCGCGCGCCCCGCGCCGTGGCTGCAGCTCTCGAAGCTCTCGGGGTTGCCCTTGCCTCGGACGAGGTAGGAGCGCGCGCCCATGCTGCCCGGGATGATGCCCATCTCGCCGCTGCCCGCACGCACGGCGCCCTTGCGGGTCACCCAGACGTCCGCACCGTAGTGGTGCTCCTTCTGGACGTAGTTGTGGTGGCAGTTGATCGCCTCCACGTGCGCCTCGAACGGCGGCAGCGCGCGGATGCGGTCCAGGGCCTCGAGGACGTAGCGCATCATCAGGTCACGGTTGCGACGTGCGTAGCGCTGCGCCCAGTCCACGGCCTCGACGTAGTCGCTGAAGTGCTGTGCGCCCTCTTCGAAATACGCGAGGTCCTTGTCCGGCAGGTTGCGGATGTTGCGCTCCATGTCCTTCTTCGCGAGCGCGATGAAGTAGCGACCGACCATGTTGCCGATGCCGCGCGAGCCGCTGTGCAGCATGACCCAGACGCGGTCCACCTGATCCAGGCAGACCTCGATGAAGTGGTTGCCGCCGCCGAGCGTGCCCAGCTGCTTCTCGGGCCGCTTCTGCCCGATCTTCGGGTGCTTCGCCATGATGCGGTTGAACTCGGAGCCCAGCTTCTTCCACGCGTTCTCGCTCGGAGCGGGCGTCTTCTGGAAGCTGTTCATACCCACAGGTACGGCGCGCTCGATCGCGCGGCGCAGCGGCTGCAGGTTGTCGGGGAGGTCCGCTGCGGTGAGCGTCGTGCGCGACGCCATCATGCCGCAGCCGATGTCCACGCCGACGGCGGCGGGGATGATCGCCTGGTGCGTGGGGATCACGCTGCCGATGGTCGCACCGAGACCCCAGTGCACGTCGGGCATCGCCGCGACCCACTTGTGGATGAAGGGCAGGCGCGCGACGTTGCGCAGCTGCGCCTTGGCCTCGTCCTCGAGTGCCACGCCGCGCGTCCATGCCTTGATCGGCACGCCGTCGGGCTGCTCCAGAAGTTCGTAGGGGGTGTTCTCGGTCATCGCTCTCGGGCCTCGCGCCCGCTCGTAGGGTGCCAGGCTGCTTCTCGCGGCGTTTGGGTGCGCGAACGCCGCGAGAAAATACCTGGCACGGTATGGAGGGACACATGCAGACGAGCGGCTGCGGTGCGTTGTTCCCCGCGGCTACTTGTTTTTCAGTCCGTGCGCCGCGTCCATCGCGACCTCGGCCATCGAGACCGCCTTGCCGCGCTTGAGGCCGAGGGTCTTGTCGATATCCGGGAGACTGTCGCGCTTGTAGAGATCCCCGACCAGCTTGCCGAACTTCTTCAGCTTCTTGCCGCCGTCCGCCTTCAGGATCCCCACGACGATGGCCGTGGCCTGCGCGGCTACGACGTCGACCTGCTTGGCCTCGCGCTCGCTACCGCCGAAGGAGATCTTGATCGTCGGTCGATCGCGCGCCTCGCCCTGCTTCTGCGTGAGCTCCATGAACTCATCCCAGGGGATCAGCTGGTCCTTGTCGCGTAGCGCGCGCGCCACCGCAAGGCGCCAGCAGGCGCCCGGGTCGATCTCCCCGACCCCGTCCGCGCTCAGGCGGAAGCCCTCGAAGGCTCCGCGCAGCCCCTCCAGCAGCCAGTAGCCCTTGCCCTGGACTTCGCCACCCGCGCCGCCCGCGAGGTGGCGGCGGGCCATCACCTTCGCAGCGTGGCCGAGCATGAGGTCGTCGTCACCCAGGTAGCCGTTGTGGCGGTGACGCCAGCACACCATGAGGCGGTCGCGATAGCGATCGTGCCAGCCGGAGCTACCCTCGAAACGCGCCGGGTCCACGCCGCGCATCGCCTCGACAAGCTCCCCGCCGATCTTGTCGTAGGCCTGCCACTCGCTGAACACCATCAGGTTGGTGATCTTCACGTCGTTGCGCTTGGCCTTGGAGCCCATGCGCGCGACCATCCACGCCTCCGCCGCAGCCAAGGTGCCGAGCAGGCGCAGCGCTTCCTTGTAGTCGTGGTCCGTCATCAGGCGCCAGCGGCCTGTGAGCGCACCGCGGGCATCGGGCCAGACCGCGCGTGCCTTGAGGTACTCGTCGTCGAACTCG
>JAHEIK010000052.1:0-8018 GCA_024639415.1 Planctomycetota bacterium | reverse complement strand
CGCCTGATCCATCGACGACACGAGCGGGCCGGCCTTGCTGCCGTAGGATCGCGCACGGATGTTGATGGGGTAGTACTTGACCGGGTCCATACCGGCGGCCTCGAGCGTCTCCCCGAAGTGGAAGTAGTCGTCGCCGAGGCCGCGCAGGGCGTTGTCGCGCTTCTTGATGAAGGCCTTGTTCGGGACCTGGCCGGCCTGCAGTTCCTCGCCCGACCACTTGTCCAGCACGTCGATGGCATGGCTGTCACCCGGGGCGAGCTGCGCGAGGCGGTCTGCGAAGTACCAAGCCTGGCGGCGGTAGTCCTTCTTCACGGCCGTCGCGAGGAACGTGTGCAGGAGCTTCAGCTCGTGCTTCACGAGCGACTTGAAGGCCGGCTCGTTCTCCCACGGTTCGCCGGCCTGCGCGGGCACCAGCGGGAGGAGGAACAACGCGATCACGAACCAAGCCGTCCTACGCATGGGCGCATGATACGCCGCGGCCGCCTTGCTGCGGTGCAGGAGCCGGGCGCGCTGTACGGCGGGCACGCGATTCTCGGGCCCGCTGCGGCCTACCCGCCCGAGCCGGTGATGGCCGGGTTGCGCGCGCGGGTCGTGCTGCGCTTGAGGAAGAGGATCGCGAAGGCCGAGTCGATCTGCGGGTCCCCGCCCTCGCGCCACGAGCCGTCGGAACGCTGCTCGCCGAGCAGGAACTCGGCTCCGACCTTGTACCAGTCGTGCTTTCCCATGAACCGGCAGCGCGCGAGGATGCCCGCCCGCTCCATGCCGTAGAGGTAGTAGTAGTGCCAGCCGCCCTGGGGCTCGCCCGGATTGCGCGTGACGTCGAAGTTGTCCTGCATCCACGCCAGTGCATCCCGAATGCTGCGGCGGGAGAGCTTGCGCAGCTCGGGCGAGAAGCGCCGTGAGCCCCAGAGCTCGTCCTGGCAGATCGCGACCGAGGCCATGCCGGCCGTGGTCATGCTGCCGGTGACGGGTTTCTTGCCCTCTACCGGCGAGCCGCCCGGGATGTAGCGGAAGCCGCGCGCCTTTGCGTTCTCCGTCCACGCGACGCGGTACTTCCCGCGCACCTCGTTGATCAGCAGCTTGACGCTGCGTCCCGTCCGCTCCTGGCTCTTCAGCAGCCAGTCCAGCGAGTCCATCCAGACCTTGCTGGGGATCTTGAAGCCGCAGCGGCTCGCAGCCCACAGGCCCAGCAGCGCATACTGCGTGTTCGAGACGTCGAGGCCGTTCTCCGGGTAGCGCCAGTGACCGCCCTCCTGATGCTTCAGCAGGAAGTCCACGCACGTGCGCATGAAGGTGCGGTCCTTCGGGATCATGTTCGTCAGGCACGGATCCTTGATCTTGCGCTTGCCGTACTTGTCGACCTCCACGATCGAGGTCTCGTCGCTCGGGTTGTACAGCGCGTGCATCGCCATCAGCACGACCCCGGCGTCGTACACCTTCGTGACCTTCTGCAGTCGCATCCAGTCGACCGCCTTGCGCACCTGGATGTCGCGCTTGGTGACTCCGCCCTTGAGGCAGGCCAGCGTCATCAATGCAGTGTGTCCCAGCCGGTGGTCGAGCAGGTTCTTGTTCGCCGGCCAGCTGCCGTCCACCGCCTGCCTCTGCAGCAGGTACTCGACGCCCTCGTCCACGGCCGCGTTCACCCGCTTGCGGAACGCCGCGGGGTAGTCCTCGTTGCGGATCTTGAGCGGCTTGAACTTCTTGCTGCCCTTGGCCGCCGCGGGCCCGGCCTGCAGCCCCAGGGCGGTCAGTGCGACGAGGAGCGCAGCCAGAAGCGTGAGGCGGGACGGTTGCATGGGCCGTGGCAAACTAGCACGGCGTACAATCCCCGCCCCGATGGGTGACTCCCCGACCAAGCGCCGCGCCATCTTCCTCGACCGGGACGGGACCCTCATCCACGATCCGGGCTACCTCAGCGACCCCGAGGGCGTGCACCTGCTGCCCGGCGTCGCCGAGGGGCTGCCCGCGTTGCTGCGCGCCGGCTACGTGCTCGTCATCGTGACCAACCAGAGCGGCATCGCCCGCGGCAAGTACACGGTCGCGCAGTATGAGTCCGTGGCCGCCAGGCTCGAAGCCCTCCTTGCGGAGGCGGGCGTCGAGATCGCGGGCTCGTACTACTGCCCGTATCACCCCGAGGGCACCGTCGAGCCGTACAACGTCGAGCACGACGACCGCAAGCCCAGCGCCGGCATGTGGCACCGCGCGGCCGCAGACCTCGGGCTGGATCTCGCCGCGAGCTGGTCGGTCGGCGATGGCGAGCGGGACGTCGTCGCGGGCAAGCGTGCCGGAACGCGGGGCGTCCTGCTGACCGGTGGACGCGACAAGTGGCCGCTGCCGGTGCTCGGCCCGTTCGATCCCGACTTCGTGGCGCGGGACATGCGCGAGGCCGTCCTCTACATCCTGCGCGACGGGGGAGGCCCCCTGCCCGCCGCACCGGGGGCTGCCTTCGCCGACGGGTCCGGCAGCGAAGGTGCACCTGCATGAGCGTCGGCGCGACCCCCGCCTCGAGTCGCATTGTCGATGAGGCCACGCTGCTCGAGCGGCTTGCGCCTGCGCGTTCCGCGGGGAAGCGTATCGTGTTCACCAACGGTGCGTTCGATCTGCTGCACGTCGGGCATCTGCGCGTGCTCGAGGCAGCCGCCGCGCTCGGCGACGTCCTCGTGGTCGCTGTCAACGGGGATGCCTCGGTCAGGCGCCTGCGCGGTCGCGGCCGACCGATCGTCCCTGCCGTCGAGCGCGCGGCACTCATCGCCGCCCTGCGCGCCGTGGACCACGTCGTGGTCTTCCACGATGACACGGTCGATCGGCTCCTCACCGCCGTGAAGCCCGACGTCCACGCGAAGGGCACCGACTACGTGGAGAGCAGCCTGCCGGAGTTGAGCACGAACCGCGCCTTGGGCGTCGAGATGGCCTTCGTCGGTGGGCCGAAGGACCACTCCGCCACGGGCTTGCTGGCGCGCGCGGCCGCGGCGGCAACGATCTCGGGCGGCATCGACCGCGTCGCCCCTTGGGACGCGCGCGGGAGGGACGGCTTCGTCCTGGCACGCGCCAAGCCGCGACTGGCCGAGCACGGCTGGCTGGATCTCGCGCGCTTCGCCACGACCGACGAGGGGCACATCGTCGAGGGCACGGCCAAGCGCTGGGTCCGGCGCGTCGTCGTCGGCGGAACGCCGCTGTACGTCAAGGTCACCCGGCCCGCCGAGAAGAAGCGCAGCCCGCTCGTCGAACTGGAGAACCACGTCGCCCTGCGTGCGGCCGGCTTCCGGGCACCCGAGCCCTGGCTCGCTGCGATCGGCGACGTGGACGGCGTGAGCACCGGTGTGCTGGTCACTCGCGAGGCCCCGGGCGTGGCGCTCGACGACTGGCTGCGCGAGCACCTGCCGCGTTGCTCCGTGCGTGAGAGCCTGGATATCGCGGCGGGGATCGGTCTGGCCGTCCGGGCGCTGCACTCCGCACGCTTCCTGTTCCCCGACCTGCAGGCGTGGCATCTCCTCGTGGACGGCTCGCCCGCCGGCGGCCGCGGCGCGCTCACGTTCATCGACCTCATGCGCTTGGAGCGCTCGAGCCGCAAGGCCGCGCCCGCGTCCGCGGCGCAGGGACTCGCCGCGCTCGCACTCTCGCTGCGACCCGTCACGCCGCCGCGCTTCCGGTTGGCGATCGTGCGTGCGTACCTGGGCGGCACCTTGCGGGACGGCAAGCCGTGGCTCGAGGCGATCCAGCGCCGGATCGAGAAGATCAAGGATCGCGGCACCTTCCGCGATCTCGGCCAGAACGAGGGAGGCTCCACGTGAGCGCGCTCTTCGGACCCCAAGAGACCCTCGACCTGCTGCGCGAGGCCGGCGTGCGCACCGTTGCGGACGTGCTCCGCGAGAGCACCTGCGTGCGGGACCTGAAGGCCCGCGCGAACCTCATCCTCGAGGTCGGCGGTCTCAAGGTGTTCGTCAAGCACCACAAGAAGGGCCGCAAGGCGCGCGAGGCCGACGCCGTGACGGCCGTCAGCGCTGCGCGAGTGCCGACCGCTGCGCTGGCCTTCGCCGGCATCGACCGTGAACTGGGTGCGGTCAGCGGCACCCTCGATCTCGCACCGGCGCGTCCGCTGGACGACCTCCTGCGCGAGGGGGCGCTGGATCGCCGCCAGATCCGTCGCACCTTCGAGGCGCTGGCGGACGTCGTGGGCACGCTGCACGACGCGCGCTACAACCACCGCGACCTCTATCTGTGCCACGTGTTCGTCGACGCGAGCGAGGAGCGTCCGCGCATCGCGCTCATCGATCTGGAGCGTCTGCGCAAGCATCGGCGCACCCTCGGCCCGCGCGTCGTGAAGGATCTCGCGGCGCTCGCGTCCTCCATGCCCGAAGGTGCGACCCACGTTCGGCAGCGTGCGCACTTCCTGCTGCGCTACATGGCCCGGCGCGGGATTCCGCGCCGCGGTGTCTACGACGGTCTCGTGCGCCGCATCCAGCGCAAGGCCGTTCGCATTCGCAAGCACGTGCCCAAGACCCCGGTGGGGGAGGACGCCCGGCCCAAGGCGCCGGGGTCCGCGTCGGACACCCCGTGAAGCTCGGCGTCCTGCTCGACCACCTCGACGGCACACCGGGCGGGGCGGAGGCGCATACGCTCGCCCTCATGCAGCGCGCCGTCCACGCCGGCGACGAGGTCGTCCTCGCGACCCTGTCCGGCTCGGCGCCGACCCCGATCGAGACCCTGCTCGTGCCCGCACCGAGCGGGCGGCCCGAGCGCGACGAGGCCTTCGCCACGGAAGGTGCGCGCCGGCTGCGCGCAGCAGGCTGCGAGGTCGTCTTCGCGATTCGGCACGCGCTGGACTGCGACGTGTACCTGCCGCACGGCGGCCTCGTGGACGATGCGCGCGAGGCGAAGGACCGGGCGAGCGGCGGCGCAGGGTTCTTGACGCGCCTCGGGCGGCGCTTCAGCCGCAAGCATGGGTTCTTCGTGCGCGCGGAGCAGGCCTTGCTCGGCGCGAGCGACGGCCCCGCCGTGATCGCGGTGTCGGAGATGATCCGCAATCGCATCCGCGGCGTGTACCCGGCCGCGACCGGACGGACGACGACCGTCGTGAATGGCGTGGACGTCGAGCGCTTCGAGCGCGAGCCGTTCGCCGCAGCGGGACGGGACCTGCGTGCGAAGCTCGGCCTCGAGACGCCGCTCCTCGGTCTGCTGTTGGCCCATCACCCCGTGCTCAAGGGCGCGGAGACGGCCATCCGTGCGCTCGCCGAAGCCAAGGTCACGGCGCTGGCGCGCGACGTCGCGCTGCTTGTCGTCGGCGGCGCCCTCCCCGGCCGCCTCGTGCGCCTGGCCAGGCGCCTGGGCGTGGCCGACCGCCTGCACACGCAGCCCGCCCTGCCCGATCCGCGGCCGCTCTACGCCGCCGCCGACGTGCTCGTGCATCCGACGTGGTACGACCCTTGCTCGCTGGTCTGCTTGGAGGCCCTGGCCATGGGGCTGCCGGTGATCACGACGCCGCAGAACGGCGTTCACGAGGTCATGGGACGCCGTGGCGGCATCGTGATCGAGGCGCCGGATGATGCCGGAGCCCTGGCCACGGCGCTCGCCGTGCTGGCCGACGACGAGATGCGCGCCTTCTCGTCCGACGACGCGCGCTACCTCGCCATGCGCAACCGGGAGTCGACGCGGCTTGACAAGGTGCTCGACATCTGCCGCGCCAGGGCGGCGCGGAGGTAGTCTCTGCCCGTGCCTGTCTCGCGCCTCCTCGTCGTTCTCACGTCCGATCCGGAAGGGCCCGTGGTCCGTCACCGCTGGCGTGCGTACGAAACCCACCTGGCTCGCGCGGGCATCGTGCTCGAGGTCGTGGCGTGGCCCAAGAGCCGCAGCCGTCGCCGCCTGGCACTCCAGCGTGCCTCGGCTGCGGACGGCGTGGTCATGTCCTCGCGCCTGCTGAACGCGCTGGACCGCAGGCGCCTGAGGCGCCGCGCGCGCAGGCTCGCTTTCGACTTCGACGACGCGCTGCCATTCCGCGACAGCCGCGCGGGCGCGACGCGCTCGCGCACACGCAAGCGGCGCTTCATCGCCCTGGTCGATGCCGCCGACGCCGTCTTCGCAGGCAACGCCTTCCTCGCAGCCCTTGCCGATGAGGCCGGGCGTGCGGCGACGGTGCTGCCGACCACGGTCGAGGTGCCCACGGGGGACATCGAGCCGGAGCCGCAGCGTGACCTGACGACCATCGGCTGGATCGGCTCGCGCGCCACGCTGCCCTACCTCGAGGAGCGCGCGCTGGTGCTCTCAGCCCTCGTCGCGTCCGGGCGCCGGTTCATGTTGCGCGTCATCGCGGATCAGGAGCCCGTCTTCCCGCCCGGTGTGCCGTGCGAGCTCGTTCGCTGGGAGTTGAGCACGTGGCAGGCGGCGCTCACGTCGATCCATTTCGGCCTCGCTCCGCTGCCGGACGATCCGTGGACACGCGGCAAGTGCGGCCTCAAGGTGCTTCAGATGCTCTCGCTCGGCCGCCCCGTCGTGGCGAGCGCGGTCGGCGTGCAGGTGGATCAGGTCGTGCACGGCGAGACGGGCTTCCTCGCGACCGATCGCGAGTCGTTCCTCGACGGCATCCTGCGGCTGATGGACGATCCGGACCTGAGGCGCACGCTGGGCGCGAACGGGCGGGAGGACGTCCGCAAGCACTGGTCGGTGCAGGCGTGGGCCCCGCGCGTCGTGCAGGCCGTGGAAGAGCTGCTGGCGTGACGGCGGCCGCCCCCCGGCTGGAGCCGCCGCAGCACTTGCTCGTGCGGCTGCCGAATCCGCTGGGGGATGCGGTCATGGCCACACCGGCCCTGCGGGCGCTGCGGGCAGCGCTGCCCGACACCCGTATCACGTGGGCCGGCGGGCCCGCGGCGCAGTCGGTCCTCGCGGGGCTGACGACGCGCGACGGCGTCATGCCCGTGGGGGAGAAGGACGCGCGCGGCCGCCGCGCACCCTTCCGCGCCGGGCGCATCTTGAAGGCCCTGGGTGCCGACGCGGCGCTGCTGCTGCCGAACTCCTTCTCGTCGGCCCTCGCGGTGCGTCGCGCGGGGATTCGCGTTCGGGTCGGCAGCGATCTGCACGCGCGCCGCGCCCTGCTCACCGCCGTCGTACGCTTGCCGAAGGGCGCCGACGGCAAGCTCGTGCCGCGCTCGATGGTCGACCACTACCTCGACCTCGCCGCACCGTTCGGCGCCGTCGCCGACGGCCGGGGCCCCGAGCTCGCGACGACGGCGTTCGACGACGAGCGTGCCGCACGGCGCCTCGCGGACGTGCCGACCGGTGTGCCGCTGATCGGCGTCAACCCGGGTGCCGCTTTCGCGGATACGAAGATCTACCCGCCGGAGCGCATCGCGGCGGCGCTCGAGGCCGTCCGTGGGGCGCACCCCATGTGGCCGGTCGTCCTCTGTGGGCCGGGGGAGGAAGCGCTGGCGGCCGACGTCGCCGGGCGGCTCGGCGGCGCGTGCACGTCCTGCCACGACGATCCGCCCGACCTCGGGGAGCTGAAGGCCGTGCTCGCCCGCCTGACCGTGCTCGCAACCACCGATGCCGGACCGCGGCACATGGCGGAGGCCCTGGGGACCCCGACCGTCGTCTGGATGGGGCCGACGGATCCGCGCTGGAGCGGGCACAGCGCGGCGCAGGTCGTGCGCCGCGAGGATCTCGACTGCCTCGCCTGCCACCAGAAGACCTGCCCGATCGGCCTGCCGTGCATGCGGGAACTCGAGTCGGAGCGGGTGGCGCGGGCGGTTCTTCGGCTCCTGTGAGGCCCGGCGCCTTCGGTGGAGCAGACGCAGGGGCAGAGCAGAAGAAGACGAACCACAGAGAACACAGAGAACACAGAGGACACAGAGACCCTGCAGGGGCGCCCCAAGTCCGCCCGCGGAGCGGGTGGACGCGTGCGCGCCCGGCGCCGCGGGTGAGGCAGAGGCACGGGCAGAGGCAGAGGCAGGGAGCTCGTGTAGGGGCCTTGGGAGGTCAGCGCATAGCGCAGACCGAGTCTTGGCCCGGCCCGGTCGTACTCGTGGGTT
>JAHEIK010000366.1 GCA_024639415.1 Planctomycetota bacterium | reverse complement strand
CTCGCCGGCCGTCTGATCGATCTCGAGCGGGCCCTCGAAGAAGTGGCCACGCTGCGCAGCCTGCTGCCTATCTGCATGTACTGCAAGAGCATCCGCAACGATCAGCAGGCGTGGGACGACATCGAGGAGTACCTGCGCCGGCACGCCAACGCCGAGTGCACGCACTCGATTTGTCCCGACTGCTACACGACGCACGTGCAGCCGATGCTGGACGAGATGCAGCGAGGCAAGAAGGCGTCGTAGGGGCCTTGGGAGGACGACGCAAGGCGGCGTCCGAGTCTTGGCCCGATCCGGGGCGGATCGCTGGGTGCGCTCGATGGGAATCCGGGGACGGGTGCGGGCGACGGGTACGCCGGTGACGGAGACGCAAACGTTCACGTTCACGGGCCCAAGGGCGCTCGAACTTCGCTTGGGCCGACCCGGGGCGGATCGCTGGGCGCGCTCGATGGGAATCCGGGGACGGGCACGGGCCACGGGCACGCCGGTGACGGTGACGCAAACGTTCACGTTCACGGGCTGCGGGCACGGGCTACGGGTACGCCGGGAACGGAGACGGGAACGGAGACGGAAACGGGGGACCGGCGCGAAGCGCCGGTCCTACGGTAGGCTCGCGCCCCATGACCACCGGAGTCTGCCTCGCCCAGCTCGGAACCCCCGATGAACCCACCGTCCCCGCGGTGCGGCGCTACCTGAAGGAGTTCCTCCTCGACCGCCGTGTGGTCGATCTCTCACCCTGGATCTGGAAGCCCATCCTCTACGGGATCATCCTGCGGACTCGCCCCAAGCGCTCCGCAGCGAACTACCAGCGCGTGTGGACCGAGGCGGGCTCGCCGCTGCTGCTCTACACGGAGTCGCTTGCGCGCAAGCTCGGCGACCGACTCGGGCCGGACTTCGTCGTGAACTGCGGCATGCGCATCGGCAACCCGTCCCTCGGCTCCCGCCTCGACGAACTCGCAGCCGCCGGCTGTGAGCGGATCCTGGTGGTGCCGTGCTACCCCCAGTGGTCGACGGCGACCTCGCTCTCGATCGAAGACGCCGTCGGTTGGTGGCGCGACGAGCGTCCGGACGCCCCCGAGAGCCTCGTGCTCGGCAGCTTCCCGGATCATCCCGGCTACGTCGCCGCGCTCGCGCGCTCCGTGCGGGAGGCCGGCGTGGAAGCCTCGGCCGACGCCCCGCTCGTGATCTCGTTCCACGGCATCCCGCAGAAGTACGCCGATCGCGGCGACCCGTATCCGCAGGAGTGTGAAGCCACCGCGGAAGCGCTCGCCGACGCGCTCGGCCTGCCGCCCGAGGCCTGGCGGCTCGCCTACCAGAGCCGCTTCGGTCCGGCGGATTGGCTCCAGCCCTACTGCGACGAGCTGCTGCAGGGGCTGGGTGCCGACGGCATCCACTCCGTGAGCGTCGTCTCGCCCTCCTTCCTCGCGGACTGCCTCGAGACGATCGACGAGATCGGCCGGGAGCTGCGCGAGGAGTTCGAGGAAGCGGGCGGCACGTCCTTCACGCGCGTCGCGTGCCTCAACGATGCCGACGACCTGGCCGACGTCCTGGATGAGATCGTCCGCGCGAACGCCTGACGCTCCCGCGCACCTCAGTCGGTCGTGACGACGATGTCGCGCTTGCGCGTTGCGCGCTTGAGGAAGAGGATCCCGAACGACGACTTCACGTGGCCGCCCCAGCCGCCGCGTACGTGATCCTGCGACTCGAGCAGTAGATCGGCGCCTTCCTTGTACCAGTCGTGCATGCCGATCCACCGGCGCCCGGTGAGCATGCCCATGCGCTCGAGGCCGTACACGTAGTACATGTGGTGGGCCTTGTGGGGATGCCCCGGGTTCTCGGTCACCGTGAAGTTCTCCTGCATCCAGGCGAGGCCGCCGCGAATCGCTGCGCGCGACTTCTTGCGATCGGTGCCCTTGAAGCGGCGGCTGCGCCAGAGCCCTTCCTGGCAGATCGCGATGCAGGCGATACCGGCGGTCGTCATGGAGCCCGTGACCGGGTTGTTCCAGACTGTGTTCTCGCCCAGGGGACCGTTCTTCTTCCCGCTGCCGTAGTGGAAGCCGCGTACCTGGGTCGGGACCTTGCCCTGGAACGCGTACTCGCCGTGAATGCGATGCTCGATCAGGTCGACCTTCTTGCCCTTGGGATCCTGGAGCGCCATCAAACCCAGCAGGGCCGAGCGCCATACGGGCGACTTGACCTTGAAGCCCGCGTCCATCGCCGCACGCAACCCGAGGAGCGCGTACTGCGCGTTGCTGAGATCGTGGCCCGTGGCCGTGCCGTCGTCCTTGACGTCGTAGTGCCAGAGGCCGCTCGCGTTCTGCGCACGGAGGAGGTAGGCGAGGCCCTCCTGCATCCTGGCGACCTCACGCTTGCTCAACTTCGCGCGGACCTGCTTCGGACGGATGCGCTTGCGGCGCTTCGTGCCGACCTCGGTGTCCAGCGTGTCGAGCTTGGGGTCGTGGGCGGCCTGGATCGCCATCAGGTAGAGCGCGACGCTGTAGACGCGCTGCAGCTTCATTCCGTCGAGCGCACGAAAGGCCCGCTTCACGTGCGGGTCGTCCAGCGGCACACCGGCCTTGAGCAGGGCGAGCAGCGGCAGGGCCGTGTGACCCATCGCTTGATCGTGGGCCGGGTCACCCCAGACGCCCTCGATCTTCTGGAGGTCCTTCAGGCGCCGGACGCCGCCATCGATCGCCTCCTTGACCGCGAGACGGAAGCTGGGCGGGTAGCGTTCGAGCTTCTGCGCGCCCTTCTTGGGGGGCGGAGCGGCGGCGACCGGCGAGGCGCAGACCAACGCAGCGGCGAAGAACGCCGTGAGCAAGCTGCCGATGAGGCGCCGGGAGGCCATCTCGAAGGAGTCTATCAACGGGCGCTCCAGGCCGGACGCAGCGCGGGCGCGGTCGCCGCCCCCAGGGGCTTGAACGGAGTTCAAGGCCCTATAAAGGCGGCAATATCAACGTGTTCGGGGCAAAGGGCTTCCCCATGGGCGGAATCGGGGTTAGAAATGTCGCCCGAATCCGCAGGACACGCCTGCGGCCAACCAAGGGTAGAGGCGAGGGACATCCCGACCGGAGTTCCGCGCACTCGAGGGAGAGATCCAATGTCCAAGCTTCGCGCCATCCTGCTCGTCGCGCTCATCCTGTGCGCCGGTACGACCATGGCCGCCTGCAGCACCTTCGGCTGCGGCTGCCCCTGCAACCCCTGTGGTGAGGGCCCCAAGTAGTCTGACTACTTGATGGTGCCCGCATGGGCGCCAACGCAATCAAGAGAGGCCGGTCCCGCTCGCGGGTCCGGCCTCGATTCGTTTTGAGGTGTCTACGCGGGTCGCAGGTCGATGAGGCGCTCGGTGCGCGCGGCGCCCAGCTCCGGCGCGGCGATGACGAGCGTGCCGCCGAACGAGCCGAGCGCCTCGTTGACGGCGGCGGTGCCCTCTTCGTCGAGGGCGGCGTACGGCTCGTCGAGCAGCAGCACCTCGGGTTCGGTCGCGAGCGCGCGGGCGATGGCGACGCGCCGGCGCTCGCCACCCGACATCGTCGTCGCAATGCGCTCGGCGAGATGCGCCGCACCGAGTCGCGAGAGCCAGGCGTCCGCCCCGGCGCGCGGCTTGCCGTGCAAGTTCAGAGCGTAGGCCACGTTGTCGGCCGCCGTGCCGCGGAAGAAGCACGGGCGCTGATGGACCAGCACTGTGCGGCCGGGCGGGGGTAGGCCCTCGAACGAGCCGGTCGTCAGTGGCTGCAAGCCCGCCAGTACGCGAAGCAGCGTCGACTTGCCGCTCCCGTTCGGGCCGCGCACGCCCACGCGCTCACCGGGTGCGAGGTCCAGCACCTCGAGGGCGAGCGCCTGGACGTCGCCGAAGCGTACGGAGAGGTTGCGCCCGCGAATCACGACGTCCGCTCCCGCTCGAGGAGGAAGGCGATCGTCGCGATCACGCACGCCAGCGCGATCAGGATCAGCCCCGGCGCGACCGCTTTGCCGAAGCTGCCCTTCGACAGGTCGAGGACGATCGTCGACGCCAGCGTGCGGGTGCGCAGCTCGAGGTTGCCGCCCACGGGAATCGCAACGCCCAGCTCCGAGAAGCAGCGAGCGAAGGCTGCCAGCAGGGCCGCGACGATCGGTACGCGCACTTCACCGAGCATCGTGAGCATGGCGCGCCTGCGGCTTGCGCCGAGCGTGAGCGCGGTCTCCAGCGGCGTGCCGCGCTGTGCGCGCACCGCCGCATGCGTGAACGTGCCGAGGATGGGGAAGGCGAGCATGAACTCACCTACGACGATCGCCTGCTTGGTGTAGAGGGAGTCGAGCCAGCCAAGCGGACCCTGGCGCGAGAGCATGCCGAAGACCACCAATCCCACGACGACGGTCGGCACGAACATGCCGACGCGCAGTAGGAACACCTGCAGGCGGTATCCGCGCGGTCGGTACA
>JAHEIK010000365.1 GCA_024639415.1 Planctomycetota bacterium | reverse complement strand
AACGTCCAGACGCCCCAGCCGAAGGCTGCCACGAATAGGGCAAGTAGCAGAAGTCCCACCAGCGGGTCTTCGATCTCCAGCTTCGTGGCGAGGATGAAGCCTCCCATGAGCAAGGCGATGGCTGCGCCGAAGAGCACACCTCGCACCCACGCCAGCCAGATGGGCACCCACAGCACAAAGGCGGCGTTCAGGGGAACCGAGCGGAGGACGCCGACGCCCACGAGCAGCAGCACCCCCACAGAGCCCAGGAGGAGCGTCAGCCACAGGTGCTCTCGCACGCGAGGCTTCCAGGACCCATCTCGCGATGACGCGCTCTCTGCCACGCAGGCAGCCTAGCGGCGTACGTACTTCCCGTCGCCGATCTTCGCGAGTTCCTTGAGGAAGTCCGCGTCGTGGTCCTTGCCGATGCCGATGCAGTGGATCGTCATCTTGGCCGTCTTGTTCCACTCGCGGCAGACGTCGAGGATCAGCCTGAGGTCGCGGACCTTGCCCGCCGTCGGTCGGCCGTCCGTCAGGAAGAAGATGGTGTCGAGTGCGGGCGGCCCCGTCACGCGGTGCGCGATCTTGAAGCCCATCTCCAGGCTGTCGTAGATGTTCGTCGCGCCGAGCGGGATCTGGTCGGTCACCCACTTCTTCAGCAGGCTCTTGTTGCGCTCGGTCGCCTCGACCTTGCGCTGCTGCCACGGGATCACCTGGTGGTTGAAGAAGATGACGTTGAACGTGTCGGTCTTGTTGAGGTTGTAGACGGCGCCGATGAGTTCCTGCTTGCAGACCTCCATCTTCGTCCTACCGGCCGCGCCCTCGCCCTTCTGCGGCTTGTCCATCGATCCGGAGATGTCGACGATGAACAGGATGCGGTCACTGAACGTCTGGATGCCGTAGAACGTCGTGCCCTTCTTCGGCGGCGCGATGTCGCCCGTCGCGCGCGGATCCTTGGGCATCTCGAACGTGCGGCTGTTCTCCAGCCACCACTTGCGCCACTCGGTGTCGTAGGACTTGTGGTCGACGCCGGTGAGCGACACCAGCGCCTTGCGCGCGAGGTTGCGCTCTTCCTTGATGTCCTGGCGGCCGAGGAACTCGATGAGCGGCGCGATGCCGCGCTTGTCGTGCATCGTACGTAGCGAGCTGATCGCTCCACGCACCAGCGGTGACTTCTCCAGCGGGAGCTTCAGGTACAGGATGCTCTGCCCGATGATCCAGCCGTCTTCACGCCCGGCGAGGGAGTCCATCGCCGCCACGCGGAGCGTATCGGGCATCGTCTCGTCGCGCACGACGCCCTGCAGGACGTCGGTCACCTGCGGCTTCAGGACCTCGGTGACGGCATCGACCCAGCGGCGCTTCCAGCGCTCGTGCTTGGACTGCAGCCACTCCGTGGAGAGCAGGGCGAGGGCCTGATCGAGCGCGTCGCCCTCGAGGCTGTCGAGGATCTCCCCCATCACGAGCACGCCCTGCTGGAGCATGGCGCGGTTGCGCGTGAAGTCGTTCTGGAGGTTCTTCAGCTTGTACACGGCGTCGTCGAGCAGCTTCGTGATCTTGCGCGCGGCCTTGTTGTAGATCTCGAACGCCTTGCCCGAGTTGTCGGCCATGCGCAGCGTGGCCTTGGCGTCCTCCAGCTTGGTGAACGCCTTCTCGTAGGCGCCTTCCGTATCCCGCATCTTGCGGTGGATGGCGGCCTCTTCCGTCTCGACCTTCTTGAGGCCCTTGGTGATCTCGGAGACGACGTTGGGGTTGTCGGCGCCGCGCAGGTACTCGAACGCGCGGCTGCGCGACTTCGGGTCCTTCGAGCGCAGGGCCTTCTTGAAGGCGCTCAGGCGCTCGTTGTAGGTGAGGTCCTTTGCCGCCAGGGGTGTGGCCAACAGCAGCACCCCCACCAGGGCGGGAAGGAGGCAGGCGAGGCGTAGAGCGCGAGTCATGGCGTCTCCAAGCAGGATGGCGCGAGCGCGCGGGAGCGCTCCCCTACGGTACGCTCGTCTTGGCGTCCGGGGGCAGCGTGAGCGGGCGCGTGAGCGTCTTCTTCGCCCGGACCTCCTTGAGGAACCTCTCACGCAGGTCCTCGTATGCGGCGTCCGGGTCGGCATCGTGTTCGGGCAGCGGGATCTGGGCCGCGGCGAATGTGTCGTGTCCGCCGCCGAAGCCGCCGCTGATCTCGCGGGCGACCTTGCCGGCCTTCACGTCAGGACTCTGCACCGCGCGGATGGAGCAGTACAGCGTGGGTCCGTTGTGGCCGGAGACCATGACCCACTTGATGCCCTCGAGCCGGAAGAGCAGGTCGGCGATCTCAGCGACGGCATCGCTGTGGCCGATCTCGCCCAGGTAGGTCGTCAAGGCGAAGTCGGTCACCTGGGCACGGCGCAGCGCACGCTCGAGAGTGATGAAGTAGGCCTGCGGCACGCGGGCGCGCTCGATGCGCGAGAGCACCTGCTTGTCGGAGTGGCCGTACACCTCGCGGAAAATGTTCTCGTCGAGCGGGGTGGTGCCGCGCGAGAGGTCCATGGTGTCGGTGCGGATGCCGTAGGTAAGCGCCGTCGCGATGCGCCAGTCCATCGGGATGCCGTTCTCGACGAAGAGGGCGCCCACCATGGTGCTCGTGCTGCCGAACTCGGGGTCGTAGTACGGGAACGCGACGTCGTCCATGTCGCCGAGCGAAGGGTGATGGTCGATGACGACGTCCGGGACGACGCCCTCCGGCAACCGGCACGTGCCGGCGCCCGGGTGGGTGTCCACCACGACGATCAGGTCGTAGTCGGCGTAGTCGATCTTGAAGCTGGGCTTGATGCGGATGTCGAGGTGCCGCAGCATCGCTCGGTTCTCGACACGACCGACGCGGCCCGTGTAGGCCAGGGTCGCGTCCACCCCCATCAGCCGGTCGAGCAGGTAGCGCAGCGCGGCGGCGCTGCCCAAGGCGTCCGGATCGGGGTTGTGCTGCAGGTGGATGAGCGGCCTGCGCTTGCCGCGTGCCACGTCGATGAGGCGCCGGAGGTTGTGGACGGCCTCGCGGTGGGCGCGCCGGCCGGCGCCGGGGGCAGCACCGTTCGTGCCGCCTCCATTGCCGTTGGTAGGGCTCGGTTTCATCCGGGCAAGAGTCTACCGGGGTATCCACGCCTCTGAACGTCCCCTTGGATTGGCCCTAACCACTTGCTGGGAAACGCGTTGCGTCTATCTGCGTACATATCGGCCGCTGCCCAGGCGCGCAAGCCCCTCCAGCAGGGCCCCTTGATGCTCGCCGATGCCGATCGCATGCAGGCGCACGCGCTCGACCCGGCACCACGCCCGCACCTCCGCGAGGACCCCCGGCGTTGCCGTCAGGACCCCGCTGGTCGCGTCCCCGTCCGTCAGGAAGAAGAGCGTATCGACCAGCGGCCGACGTTCCCCCTGGCGGGCGAGGCGGAAGGCCAGGTCGAGGCCTCCGTAGGCATTGGTCTGTCCGCGGCCGTCGACAGCACGGAGCCAGCGTTCGAGCTTGCGCTTCTCGGACTCCGTACCGGCGACCATACGGGGCATCCAAGAGCCGGCCCGCGTGCCGAACCAGATCACGCTGAAGCGCCGGCTCTCGTCCAGCGTGCTCACCGCACCGCGCAGCTCCCCGAGCGCCGTGTCGATGCGTCGGGTCTTGCCGGAGGGGTGCCACATGGACCAGGAGAGGTCCATCACGAAGGCGATGCGATCGCTGAAGGTGTGGATCCCGTAGAAGGCGGTGCTGCTGCCCTCCCCCGCCTCGGCCTGGCGCGGCTCGTCAGGCGGAACGCGGAAGTTCGCCGCAGCCCGTGACCACCAGGATTTCCACGGCCCCGCGTACGGCCCGTGGCGCTCGTGCGTGAGCGCAACCAGCGCCTCGTGTGCATCCTCGCGCAGTCGCCCAAGATCCTCGCGCCCGAGGAACGCGATCAGCGCCGGGATGCCCTCCTTGCTGCGGACATCACGGAGCACGGAGATCGAGGTCGCGACCACGTGCCACGCGTCGTCGAGGGAACCTGGCAGCAGCCGCAGGGCCTCGCGCCGGGCGCGGCTCGGTACGAGGCCGACCAGCCCGTCCAGGGCCAGGGCGCGCAGGCGTGAAGGCAGGCTCGTCGAATCCCCCACCGCGCGTGCAAGCGATTCTCCCGCCTCCGGCGTGTTGGAGGCCACGAGCGCATCGACCCAGAGCAGCCAGGCTTCCGGACCGAGATCTCCGGTCAGCTGCCCCCGGAGCAGGAGCAAGGCGCTGCGCCGCTCGACGGGGCTAAGGCGACGCAGCAGGTTGCCCAGGCGAGCGCTGGCATCCGAGAGCAGGTAGCGCGCCGTACGTAGCTCGGTGCGCGTGCGCTGCAGCAGGACGAGCACGCTGTCGCGGTAGGCGCCGGCGCGCCCCTTGGCTGCCAGGAGTTGCCGGACGCGACTCCTCGAGGCACGTCGGCGCTGGGCCGTCTGGACACGTTCGCCCGCCTCCATGT
>JAHEIK010000364.1 GCA_024639415.1 Planctomycetota bacterium | reverse complement strand
GGCGCCACGCTGCTCGCTCGCGGTGTCGAGCTGGCCGGGAGCGAGGTCGTCGAAGCCGCCTACCTGCTCGTCGTAGCGCTACCGCTCGCCCTGGCCCTGCTCATGGGCGCGCTGGCCGGCCTGCCTCACCTCGGTGCGCAGGTCCTGCGTGAGGGCGCCGATCCCTCGCCCCTGGCGCGTGCATCGATCGGAGGACTCGTGACCGGCCTCGCCATGGTGAGCTGGGTGCTGCCCCCGCTCGGCATGCTGGTCACCGTGCTCCTGGCGGGCTGGCTGCTGGGCATCGGCCTCGGCGGACTGCTGCGCGCGCCGCGCAAGGACGCGTCCGCGGACGCCGGAGCCCCGTAGCGCCCAGATCGCAAACGCCATCCAAACAGATCGCAAGGCGCCCGGGCTCTCGTGAGCTACGATCGCGACGGATGAGTGAGCTCGGCGCCCTCGCCCTCCGACTCTCGGAGGCGACCGATATCTCTACCGCCGCCGAACGGCTCGCAGAGCACCTGCGCAGCCTGGCCCCCGGCGCGGCTGCTCGCGTATACCTGCTCGGGCCGGGCGACAAATGCGGTGTGTGCCCGCGTGCCGAGCACTGCTCCAGCCAGGAACGCTGCTTCCACCTCGAAGCGAGCCTCGGTGAGTTCAGCCGCCCCGTCATGCTCGACCAACGCGTCCCGCAACAGGGCACGGCATGGGGCCAGGTCTTCGACGCGCCGACGCTGTCACGGATGGACGCGATCCCCCCGGAGCTCTCGGGACCGACCAACGGCACCGAGGAGAGCGCGGCCGAGACCGTCGCCCTGATGCTCCCGCTCGAAGCGGGCGGCGAGACGGTCGGCGTCGTTGGCTTGCGCCTGCCTGAGCGACACGCCGGGGCGGTCGAGGAGGAAATGCGGGTATCCGCCTTCCTCACGGCCACGGCCATCCGACTGCTGCGCAGCCTGACCATGGCGAACCGGCGCTACGAGTCGTTGCTGATGGTGAACGAGCTCGGCCGCAAGGTGAACTCGATCCTCAACGACGAGCTGCTGCTGCGCCAGGCGGCCGTGGACATCCACCGCACCTTCGGCTTCCACAACGTGATGATCTTCATGGTGGACGAGGAGCGCACGGTACTCGAGCTCAAGGCCCAAGCCTCACGCTACGCCAGCCCGATCCAGGTGCAGGAGCGCGTCGACATCGGCGACGGCATCACCGGTCAGGTCTACAAGAACGGCCGCACCGAGGTGATCGACGACGTTGCGCGGCACACGAGCTACGTCCGCTGGTACGCCGACACGAAGAGCGAGATGGCCGTGCCGATCCAGATCGGCGGCGTCATCGAGGGCGTGCTCAACGTCGAGTCCGACGTCGTCGGCGGCTTCACCCCGTCGGACCGCCTGGTGCTGGAGACCGTCGCCAACCAGCTCGCCATCGCAATCGAGAACGCGCGCCTCTTCGGCATGGTGAAGGAGCGCGAGGACCGCTACCGGACCCTGGTCGAGTCCAGCCCGGGCGCCGTGCTGCACCTCGACACCGAGGGGCGGCTCATCTACGCCAACCCCGCGACGATGGACATCACCGGGTACTCCAAGCGCGAGCTGCTGGCGAACTTCAAGTTCCTCGAGGACCTCGCCGCCGAAGAGCATCGCGAAGAGCTGCAAGCGGCCGTCGCCGACGCCCTGCGCGGCGAGCGCAGGCCCGACCTCGAGTTCCACGTCGGGCATGCCGACGGCGGCCAGCGCTGGGTGATCGCATCCCTCCAGCCGCTACGCGGCGAGGAGGGCAGCCTCAACGGCGTCGTCGTGCTCGCCCGCGACCGCACGCGCGAGAAGGAGCTGCAGGACCAGCTCAACCAGAGCGAGAAGCTCAGCGCCATCGGCACGCTCGTCAGCGGCGTCGCGCACGAACTGAACAACCCGCTGGCCGGCATCCTCGGCTTCGCCCAGCTCCTCTTGGCGCGCTCCCCCGACGACTGGGGCCGCGGCGACATCGAGAACATCGAGATCAACGCGCGCCGCTGCCAGCGTATTGTCGAGAACCTGCTGGCCTTCGCGCGCCAGAGCCGCATGACGAAGCGGCGGGCCAACCTGAACGAGGTCATCGACTCGGTGCTCAACCTCAACGAGTACCAGTTCCGCATGGACAACATCGTCATCGAGCGCGACCTGGACGGCTCGATCCAGCCCTTCCCCATCGACGTGAACCGCTGGCAGCAGGTGTTCATCAACCTGGCGAGCAACGCACATCAGGCGCTGCTCACCTCGAAGACTGCGCCGCGCAGCATCCGCTTCCAGACGCGCAACAACGACGACACGATCGAGATACGCATCCACGACAACGGGCCGGGGATACCGGACGACGTGCGCAAGCACATCTTCGATCCGTTCTTCACAACGAAGGAGTCGGGCACCGGCCTCGGTCTCGGAATCTGCTTCGGCATCGTGGAGGAGCACGGCGGCTCCATCACCCTGGACGAGTCCGTCGAGCGAGGCGCCTGCTTCGTCATCTCGGTCCCCGTGGCGGACGCACGCGTGTTCCCTGTGGAGCTGCCAAGCGGCAGCCGTCGGCCGTCGTCGGAGGCGGGCGTCGGCAAGACCGTCCTCGTGGTCGACGACGACACCTACGTATGCGACGTCGTGGCACGCGTCCTGCGCAACCACAGCTACGAGACGGAGGTCGCCAACGACGGCGAGCAGGCCGTGCGCATGCTCGGCACGCGCAGCTACGACCTGCTTGTCACCGACGTGCGCATGCCCGGCGACTACGACGGCATCGACCTGCACGACCGCCTCGTCGCACACGACCCCAAGGCCAACCAGCGCATGGTCTTCATGACGGGGAACATGCTGGACGGCCGCACGATGGAGCGCCTCCAGGAACTGCACGTCTGCTGCGTCGAGAAGCCCTTCGACATCCACGCCTTGGCGGAGTCGATCAACGATGTCGCCCGCAAGGCGACCGACGTCGCCCACCTGACGCTGAGCGAGCGCGGCACCGATGTGGCTCCCGGCATGGGGCAGCAACCGCCTCCGCCGCCGGAGGCGGCTGCCAGCTAGGGACTGCGTCGGCCGAAGGCCCCCGCAGTCAAGGCGCAAAGGGAGCGAAGACCGCAAAGGCGGAGGCGAGTCGTGTGCCTCTGGTGCCGGGGTAAGGGCAAGAGCGGGAGACGGGCACGGGCGCGGGACACGCCGGGAACGGTGACGGGAACGGGCACGTTCACGGGAGGCGGTTGCTGCGGGCAGCAGCTATGCTGCTGCCCATGGCAACCACCTATTGGGACTACATTCGAGTCGAACAGCTCCTGCGCCTGCAAGGCGGCATCGAAGACGACGAGTCCACGATCACCGACCACGAGGTGCTCTTCATCGTGGTGCACCAGGTCTTCGAGCTCTGGTTCAAGCTCGCGCTGCGCGAGCTCACCACGCTCCGCGATCTGTTCAAGCAGGACCCTGTCCCCGAAGAGAGCCTCGCCGGCGCCGTCGGCAGCATGGACCGGCTCACGCGGATCTTCCGCTCGGCGGTCTCGCACTTCGAGGTGCTCGAGTCGCTGAACACGCGCGACTACCTCGACTTCCGCGACAAGCTCTTCCCCGCCAGCGGCTTCCAGTCCGCGCAGATGCGCGAGATGGAGATCCTCCTCGGCATGCAGGACGAGGAGCGCATCGGCCTGGGCGCCGACGGCAAGTACCTCGAGGCGCTCAAGGATCCGACGGGCCAGTCCGAGTCCCCCGCCTTCGAGCGCGTGAAGCAGCGCCTGGCGGACAAGCCCTCGCTGCTCAGCGCCGTGGGCACGTGGCTGCTGCGCACCCCCATCTGCGGCTCGCAGCCCGGCGACGAGGGCGACGAAGCCGCCGTCGAGGGCTTCCTCGAGGGCTACTTGGTCGCGCTGCGCGGCGCGACGGATCAGACGATCGCGGAGGTGATCGGCACGGGCTTGATGCCCGAAGACAAGGTGCACGCGCGCTACGCCGCCGAGATCGAACAGGCGCGCGACTTCTTCTTCCCCGACGATCTGCGCCTGCGGCGCATTCGCGCGGCCGTGCTCTTCATCGAGAGCTACCGCGAGCTGCCGCTGCTGGCGTGGCCCCGCAAGATGCTGGCGAAGCTCGTCGAGCTGGAGCAGGCCATGGTCGTCTTCCGCCAGCGCCACGCACGCATGGTGGAGCGCGTGATCGGCCGACGCATCGGCACCGGCGGCTCCTCGGGCGTGGACTACCTCGACGAGACCGCGCTGAAATACCGCGTCTTCAAGGACCTATGGACAGTCCGCACGTTCCAGATCCCGACGGACGCGCTCCCGCCGCTCGCAGACACGACGCCGTACGACTTCAGCGAGCGCTTCGACGCCTGATCAGCGCTCCCCTACCGAGCAGACGACACGGAACCCCACGTTCGGCTCGTAGCGGAAGGGGCGCATGCTGCCGCGGTGTGCCGCGCGCGTCTCGTTGACGGGCG
>JAHEIK010000363.1 GCA_024639415.1 Planctomycetota bacterium | reverse complement strand
TGCGGAACATGGGGCGGATTCTAGGGGCGCTGCGGGCTCCTGCCGCACGTCACCGCCCCGATTCCGCCTTCCTTCCCGTTCCCGTCACCGTTCCCGTTTCCGTTCCCGTTTCCGTTCCCGGCGTGCCCGTAACCCGCCCGCCCATCCAAGGACCCACCAACGCCGCCACGGGCCGGGCAACCACTCCCCTTCGACTCGGCTCCGCCTCGCTCAGGCTCGGGATGCCCCTACTTCTTTTGGATGAGGCGTAGCGGCGACCCACTCCAGGCCTGGGTCTGCGTGCCCTGGGCCATGATGACGGGCATGCCACGTGGGGGCAGGGGCGAGCGGACGCCGCGGTCGTAGCGGAGACCGTCACGGAAGACGAACTGGACGTGCTTGCGCTCGCGGTCGACCGCGATCCGCACGTCCTTCGCTTCGATGCTCTCGACCATGCGGCCGGTGGCGTCATAGCGCTGCATGATCACGCCGCCGAGTCGGTCGGCGGACACGCCGCCGATGCGCGTCACGCTCCAGCCGGCACCCCCACCGCCGGTCGGCTTGCGCAGCAGACCGTTGAGGTGCGACCGGACACGGTCCACGGACTTCGGCTCGCGGTCGAGGCGCGGCCCCGTACGCCGCAGCGAGGGCGGCGGCGCCGCGCCGGGCGCATCCCCGCCGTACGCGGCTCCACGCGGCCGGACCGGCTGCGTCGCCGGTTGCCGTACGGGCTGACGTACAGGCTGCGTCACGGGCTGGCTTACGGGCTGCCGTGTGGGCTGCATGGCCGGCTGCCGAACCGGCTGCCGGATCGGCGTGGTGGGCGCGCGGGGAGCCGCGTCGCCGGAGGTGAGCGCCGGCGGCGGCACGCTGCTGTCGCTGGCACTCCCGGAGGCGGGCGTCGTGAGGCCGGCGCGCGCCTTGTACTCCGCGAGCAACGCCTCGTTCGACTTGCGCCCCTTGCGCTTCAGATTGAGCAGGTCGGACGTGGTCGGGTCCAGCGGCTCGCGGCCCGCGAGGTTCACGAGCGGCTTGCCCGTCGCGGGATCGGTACCGGCCGGCACGCCGGGCCGCCACGGCGGATCGTCTTCCGCGAAGCCGACGCCGTAGTCCGCCATGCGCTCGCGCAGGTAGGCATTGCGGCTGCGCTGCAGTTGCAGGTCGTGCTCGGCCTGGGCGGCGATCTTGTTCGCCGCGTCGAGCTTGAGCTTCATGCGCCCGATCGCGTCCTCGAGCTCCTTGCGCGCAACGATCTCGTTCTGGGCCTTGCGGACCTGCCCGGCGAACTCGTCGCGCTCGATCTCGGCGACACGCTTGCCGCGCTCCAAGCCGCCGAGGAGTTCGACCTTCGTGTCGAGCTCGGCCTGGATCTGCTGACGGCGCTCCTTGGCCTCCTCGAGGTCTTCCTGCAGCCGCTCGATCTCGCGATCGGCGTGCTGCGCTCCCTCGCGACGACCCTCCTTCCAGGAGTCCCGCTCGCGGCGGGCGATCTCGGCCGGATCCAGACCTGCCACGGCCGTAGCGCCGGGTCCGGTCTTTACCGCGTCCAGGATGACGTAGACGCCGGCGAGGACGACGACGAGCAGCCCGAGGAGCATGAGCGGGATGAGCGGTCCGCGCCCCCCGCTCTCCTTCTGGCGCAGGCGGCTCAATAGCTCACGCTGCACGGATGTGAGATTGCGGAACGTCTCGTTGAGCGAGCGCGTGGACTGCAGCACGAGCTCGGAGCGGTCGCCGCGCTTCATCGACTTCGCGAGGTCGCCCTGCATCTGCTTGAGCGTCTGGAGCGCCTCCGCGTTCATGCGGAAGGCGTGGGCGATCTCGCGCAGCGGACCCTCGGTGTTGGCCGAGTGGGTCAGGGCGGGATCGAGCCCGTGCGGGTCCACGGACGTATCGGGCGACGCGACGATCTCATCCGGCGCTCCGGCATCGTCCCCCGCGCCATCCGGGCGGTCCTCATCGACGGGGCGGGTCTCGAACGGCTCCTGCATCAGAGATCCTTCACCTGCGTCTCGTCGGGGTCCTCGACCAGGCGACGGAAGGTCGCCTGGGCTATCTGACGCCGGCGGAGCTCCGTGCCGTCCTGGGTAGCCACGGCGCGCGCCGTATCGATGCTGGCACCGCCGTCGAAGGGCACGACGAGCTTGGCGAAGCTGCCGGCGGGGACCTCGACGGTCGTCGAGAGAGCCCCCAGGCTCCGCAGGGAGAACGCCAGGCTGCCGCCCAGCTGGATCTCACCGTTCTTGACCATGCGCGCGAGACTGCGGAGCGGGAGCTTGCCGCCACCGGTCTCGCCGAGCATGACGATGCGACCCTCGCCGAGTTCGAGGGAGCGCGCCTCCTCCGTCGTGTTGAAGACGAGCAGACGGAAGTAGCGCAGCGCCCGGTCGCCGGTGAGGCCGAGGCCCTCGTTGAGCAAGCCGTCGTGGTGGCGGTCGGGCTTGGGATCCCCCCACACGGGACCGAGGACGCCCTTGAGTCCCGGCGCGAGGTCACCGGTCCAGACGACGACCTCCGCCTGCGGCAGGCGCCGCGGCATGGTGCGTCCCGGCTCCTGGCCACTGAGGCCGGTGCCCCACGGCGTAACGAGCCAGACCAATCCCGCGGTCATGAGCGAGATCGTGGCCGTGATCAACACAGCCGGGGTCCAGTCGTTCGCCTCCATCCGGGCCAGTGTACGTCCGTGGGGGCGGCGCCTAAGGACTGCTTCGCCGCAGCGTGCCTAACGGCACGCTGCGGCCCCGTGCCCGTCACCGTTCCCGTACCCGTTCCCGCCGTGGCCCGCGGCGTGATGAGACGGGGCCGGGCATCCAGCAGAAGGGGCGGGCATGAAGCCCGCCCCTACGGGGTAAGTCCGGATGAGGTGGTGCGCCCTCGGGCGGGCATCAAGCCCGCCCCTACGCGTAGCGCACGCTGTGCGTGCGCTACTTCTTCTTGCCCTTGGTAGGCTTGGGGTCGGTCCAGGGGGACTTGCGGATGCTCTTGTGCTCGCGCATCCACGCCTGGAACTCGGCCATCTTCGCCAGCGCCTGGCCCTCGGGATCCGACGCGGGGTTGCCCTCGCTGTCCTTCGTGAAGTACTGCACGACCGGGATCACACCCGTCTTGATGTCGTCCCAGAAGCGCTTCTTGGCTTGGTCCTTCGGGTCGTTCGAGGACTTCTCCGCCTGTGACTCGACGCCGGCGTAGGTCTTGACGAACTGCTCGACGACGGCGTAGCGCAACTTGCCCGGGACGTTCTTGAAGAGCACGATCGCCTTGTGCGCGGCGACGAGGTACTCCTTCTCGTTGTCCTTCGTGTGCGTGTAGTTCTTGATGATCCACTCGATGCTGCCGAAGTCGTTGAGCTTGCCGAGCGCCTGGAACGCGGCATCCAGATGATCCGTGCTCACGGTGTGCGTCTTGACCTTCGTGAGCTTCTTCTCGATGGCCTGCATGATCTTCTTCGAGAGGCTCTTGCGGCCCTTCTCGTCAAGCATCGGGCCAAGGTCGCCCAGGATGCGCGCAGCCTTGGTGTTCATGTCGTCGCGCAGGTTGGTCTCGTTCTTGACCTTCACCAGCACGAGGACCTTCAGGAACAGCTTCTCGGCAGCCGAACGGAACTTCTCCTGCTCCTTCTCGAACTTCGCCAAGTCGGAGGCGTACTTCTTCTTCTCCTCTTCGGCTGCGTCCTCGGGAGGCGCCGGCGGCGCGTCGAGTCCCTTGTAGGCGTTGAAGACCGCGTCCAGGTACTGGTCGAGATCATCGTTGCTGGCCTTGGACTTCGTCGAGCGCTTCAGCTCGGCGAGGTCATCCCAGGCGGCCTGCAAATCGACCGCTTCGGCCGGCTGGAGGGCGGGATCGGCGGCAATCAACAGGGCCACGAGAGCCACGGGAAGCAGGAGTCGAACGAGGCGGTGCTTGGACATCGGGTCCTCCGGAGGGATTCCGTGGCGCACAGTGTAACGAACGGGGCCGGTGAACCGGCGGGCCGCTCGCCACAGAGCGCCTACAGTCCGCCTGCGACCTCGGGCGGGGACAATCCCCGCCCCGTCTGTCCCCATCCAGGGACAGCCACGGGCGCGAAACGCGAACCGTAGGGCCTAGGCGCAAATGCCCTGCCGTTCGGAGGCCGAAGGCGGACTGGGCGTCTCTACAATCCCCCCGTGGCCTCCGAGCGCCCCCCGGTCCGCGTCGCCCTGCCCGCACCCCGGCTGCCGGATCCGCTGACGGCCCTGGACGCCGTGGCGGGCCTCCGAGGCCCGTTTTTGCGCCTCGCGCGGGGTCCGGGCCACCGCGGGACGCCCTGGTCCTTCCTGGCCGTGGAGCCCCGGGAGGTGCTGAGCATGCGCCGCGCCGGCCCCCGCAGCCCCTTGGATGGGGCCTTGGCCCGCCTCCGCCCCGCCGCGCTCCGGCACGTGGGGCCCGCCGTGCCCTTCGGCGGCGGCTGGGCCGGCTTCCTGGGCTACGAGGCCCG